>JAIDKM010000339.1 GCA_029051915.1 Alistipes sp.
CTCTTAGCGGGGGGATTGCTGAATCTGCGGCCGCGCTGGCGGGAACCTTTTATCTCCCCCGCCACTCCGGGCCGAAGCTGCTATCCGGATGAACGGCGGGCGACGATACGAACCGAACGCCATTCGAATGACGTAGAAAACGGATGCAAAAAAAGCAGCCCTGCAGATGCTGGACGCAGCGCACGGTAAAGCCGAAAGCGCGGTTATTGCTGTTCAACGGGTTCACGATTCCGGAATTGAAACCCAAGTTGCCGGCATTGGTACTGCCCGACTGAGGCGCAGAAGACCAGTAGTCGCCATCCGTGCCGACAGCCGCCAGGGCTCCCGTCGGGAAGTTGCGGTAGCCCGAAGCAAACATGAAAAGCAATCGCTGGAATGGATGACGGAAAGAAAAAGGCTTTCTGCCAGACTGGGATGAACAACCTGCGGCATTCCGTTGCCGCAGGTGGATTGCTGAATCTGCGGCCGCGCTGGCGGGAACCTTTTATCGCCCCCGCCACTCCGGGCCGAAGCTGCTTTTGATTTAAGATTCCTTTACCTGCCGGAAACGTGCGCACGCCTCGCGGCCGAAGAGGATCCACCCGGCAGCCATTGCGAAAGCCAGGAAGACGAAGCCTCCGAGAATCAATATTTTGGAAGGCCGGGCAGCCCGAAGCGGCACGCAAGCCGGCTTCACGACGGCATAGACCGGAGTACTCTCCTGCACCTTGGCGCGAGCCAACTGCAACTGCTGGGCAACCTGGTTATAGACGTTGTAGGCGAGGTTCACCTCGTTCTGCAACCGCTCCTGCTCGGTACGAACCGACCGGCGCACGACATTCTGGTTGGCATCCATATACCGGGCATAGCGCTGCTGGGCGCTGTAGTAATCGTGCTGCGCCTCGTCGTAGAGCTGCTGCGTGAACTTTAAGTCGTTGCGAGCCTTGTTGGTACGGTAGTCGGTAACGTAAGTCTGCAAGTTGCGCATGACCGTGTCGGCCAAAGTTGCCGCGATGAGCGGATCCTGCATGGTAACCGAGAGCGTTACCAACGAATTCTTCTTGTCGACGGCGACCGAGATCCGATGACCGAGCGCCTCGACGATGCGATTCTCATCGGGCATCAACCGGAACGGATCGACGTTCGTGCCGTCGGACTCGGGCATCTCTTCCCGAAAAAGAGAGATGCACCACCCGAGCGCCTTGAAAGGTGCGGAGAGCGCAACACCCCACCACGGCCGACGGATATGATTCTTCAGATAATCGTAGAGGTCGGTCGTCAACTTGCCGTCGAGCGTCCCGACCTCGACGGGGAAGAGCCCGATGGCGAAAGGCACCGAAGAGACGACGTCGGGATAGAGGTCGGGATTCACGGCATCGGCATCGGACATGCTGCCCATGTTGATGCCGGCCATGCTGGCCAAGGCGCCCAGGCCCCCGAGCGAATTCTTGTTCGACGAAGTTTCGGGCACCAACACGGCCGAAGCCGTATACTCTTTGGGAATGCTGAAGGCGACGATCAAACCGACGATCGCGGCGAACCCGCACCAACGCAACACCAACTTACGCTCGGCCCACACCTTCCGGACGAGCTCCAGCACGTCGATCTCCTCCTCCGGGAGCTGCCGTGCGGAATTTTCCTGCATGTCGTTTTTCATTTTACGTGCCTATTTTGCCAGGTTGGCGATCGTAGCGGCCATCGTACCCAACGAAGCGGCCGACGTAGCCAGACCCATGATCTGAGTAACGCCCAGGCCCGGATGCTCGCGCTTGCGGGGCACGATGATTTCGCAACCGGGTTCGAGCCGGTTCTTCTTGCGGGAGATCATGCCGTTCATGTAGACGATGTAAGTCCGCCGCTTCTTGGCGCGAGACGCATAACCACCGGCCTGGTCGATATAATCCTTGTATTTCATCTTTTTTGAGAAGAGCACCGTATTGGGACGCATCACCTCTCCCATGATCTTCACCGTACTTACGTACTCGGGAACGAAGAGCCGGTCGCCCTCGCGCAAAACGACGTCGTAATCCGAACCCGGATTCTCCAACGCCTTCTCCAACTCGATGCCGACCGTATAGGTATCGTTTTCCTGCAACTTGTCCACGGAGAGCGAATCCCGCCCGGCATTGAGCTTGGCCATGCGCAACACGTCCTCGAGCAACGCCCGCTCCTCCTCGTTCATCCGCCGAGTTAGACGGCTGCCCCGGATATAGGCATCGTGCGTAACGCCGCCGGCCCGTTTCACGAGGTCGGAGATCCGCTCGTTCTTATGCAACAACGCGTATTCGCCGGAAAAAAGCACCTCGCCGCTCACCGAGACCATCTGCTGCTCGTGGTAAGCGGGACTTTTACGCACGGCGACGACATCGAACGGCTGCAACCGGAAACCCGGCTCCCCGTCGACCACGAAACCGTTCCTGAGCGAGAAAGTGAAGACCTCGCCCAACTCGTTGCTGTCGGCCGTACTCTCGGGATCCTTCAACCGCCGGGCCACCTCGACGCGCACGACGGACGCGCCGTCGAGCAGACCGCCCGCCTGCAAGATCAGATCCTCCAAAGTCATCTCCTCGACATAGGGATATGTGCCCGGCTTGGCGACCTGCCCGGTAATGGTGAAGTCCCCCAGCTCGGTCAACTCGTGCCGGCTCGGAACGACCAACACGTCGTTGCGCTGCAAGGCGACATCGGGCGACGTTCCCCGGACGATACCCGCCAGATCGACCGCCACCATGCGGAGCAACAGATCGTCGCACTCCCGGTAAAGCAGAGCACGAGCCAGGAAAGCATCCTCCTTCAACCCTTCGGCGCGAGAAATCAACCGGCCGACGGTATTCATGTCGTCGCCCAACTCGTAGAAACCCGGCCGGAAGACGGCACCCCGCACCTCGACGCGGTTGGCGAAGCGGCTCAACACGGAATCGGCCTCGATCTGGTCGCCGTCCTCCAACTCGAAAGAAGCGAACTTCTCGACGGGAACGCTGAAGAACTCGTGGTCGCGGCCCGACCGGCGTACGACGCGCACCTCCTTATTGTAAGCGTCGCCGGCGAAGCCGGCCGCATAATCGAACAACTGCTGCATGGTCTCGCCCCGGCGAAGCTCGTAGAACATGGGCCGACGGAACTTGCCCTTGGCCTCGACCATCTTCTCGTAAGGCCGCACCAAGATGATGTCGCCCTCCTCCAGACGCACCTCCTGACCGAATTTCCCGGAGAAGATGAAGTCGTAGAGGTCGAGCTCGGCGATGCGGCGGCCGTTGCGCAAGACCTCGACGTTGCGGAGCGTACCGATGTCGGTTACGCCGCCGGCGCGATACAACGCATGGAAGACCGACGAAAACGCCGACAACCGGTAGGTACCCGGCACCTCGACCTCGCCCATGACGTTGATGAGGATCGTACGGATCTGACCCACCGTAACCCGCACGTCCGACTCGGGCTCGTCGCCCGAGACGCCGGCATACTTGCGTGCGAAGAGACTGCGGATGCGGTCGCCGGCCTCGCGGACGGTCAACCCGCTCAGATAGACGGGCCCGATCTCCTTGACCATGATATTGCCCTCGGGCGAAATGTACTCCTGGATATTATCCTCGTTGGCGCCCCACACGTCGATGATGACCTCGTCGCCGGGGCCCAGCCGATAATCCTGCGGCGTAGCCATGTTGCCGTTGGGCTCGAAAGTCAACGTCCGGCCGCTGAAGAAACTCCGGCCGAAGACGCGTCGCTTGCCGACCGTATCGCGGGCATTGAGGTAATAAGCGTACTCCCCGTACGGGTCGACTCCGCCGCCGAGCATGGACGGATCCATGCCCATGCCCATCTGAGCGGACAAGGAACCGGGCATCTGTGCGGCCATAGTCCCCGACATGCCACCGTTCAACCGAGTAGCCGAAGTGATTTCGGGCTCCTCGTCGGAGACGTCGCGGAAGACGCCGCGACGCTGCAAATTCAACGAAGAACCGTTGTCCGACAAGCGCGAACCGGACAACGAACTCTCGCCGAGCATGCCGTCGAGCCCGCCGTTCTCGTAACGAGTCTTGAGCTGCAACAACTGCGACTGCGAAACGCCCCGGATGAGGAGCTCCTTGGCGAGCTGCTGCTCGCTCTTGCCGGCAGTCATTCCCTGCTGCACGTATTGGATGATCTGTTCGTCGGTCATCTGGGCCTGTACCCTGCCTGCCAAACAGATCATGGCGAAAAAAACGATCAGAAACTTATGATTCATAAACCCGAAACTATTATTTTCAAATCCATCCGGAAGCGAGGCCTGCATATCCTATCCACTGAATATCAAAACGATACGCTACCAATACGACC
>JAIDKM010000034.1 GCA_029051915.1 Alistipes sp.
GGTCGGAAATCCGGTGTGGTTCGTAGCTCCGGGTCCGTAATCTTTGCGCAGGCCGGGCTTCGGCCCGGAGTGGCGGGGGCGATAAAAGGTTCCCGCCAGCGCGGTTCGTAGATTCAGCAATCCCCCCGCTAAGAGCGGGGCTTTAGGGGGAGGGAATAGAGCCGGCTCTTTCTATTCAACCTCCTCTGTCCCTCCCGGTTTTAGTGGGGTATACATTACAGTCTGTCGAAAAGTTTGCGCTGCATTCTTTTCGGTATTCATCCCAGCGATTGCTTTAGCGCCTGCTTCGGGCTACCGCTACCGCGAGTCGGGAGCCCTGAACGACGTCGGCCTTCGTGGCTTTTTGTGGGCCTCTTCGCCTTACGCAGCCAGCAGCACCAACGCCGGTGGACTGCGTTTCAGCTCGGCTGACATCTCCCCGGCGTACAATGGCAATCGAGCCAATGGCTTCCCCGTGCGCTGCGTCCAGAATCTGCGGGGGCCGTTCTTTTTATTGCGCTTCGTATCGGTAGCCCACTCCTTTGACCGTCGTGATCCGGTCTTCGCCGATTTTTTGGCGGAGTTTGCGGATGTGGACATCGATGGTCCGGTCTCCGACCACTACTTTCGTGCCCCAGATGCGGGTATATATCTCTTCGCGGGGGATCAGCTTGCCCGGGGCCGATGCCAGCAGATCCAGCAGGGCGAATTCTTTGCGGGGGAGGGTGATTTCTCGGCCGTCGCAGCGCACCGCGTAGCGTTCGCGGTCGATTTCGATCTTCGGGAGGCGTTTTTCCGCCGGGGCTTCCGTGCTTTCGTCCACCCGCTTCAGGATCGCTTTCACGCGGCTCACCAGCAGTTTCATGCGGATCGGCTTCACCAGGTAGTCGTCGGCTCCGGCTCCGAATCCCGTCAGTTGTTGTTCTTCTTCGCCCAGGGCCGACAGAAATACCACGATCGTCTCTCGCAGGCGGGGGTCGCGGCGTATGGCGCGGCACGTCTCCGCTCCGTCCATCACCGGCATCATGCGATCCAGCAGGATCAGGTGGGGGCGGTGCCGGATCGCCGCTTCGAGCGCCCGGGCTCCGTCGGGCGCCGTGTATACTTCGTAGCCTTCTTTCAGAAGGTTGTAGCGGATGAATTCCAGGATGTCGGGTTCATCGTCGACCAGCAGGATGCGGTGGCTCATGGGCGGTGGTTCGTGCGTTTTCTCTTTCGTTCGCAACTTCGTATGCGAAGATACGAATTTTCCGCAGAAATCGTGCGGCGGCCCAGGAAAAATGGTTATATTTGCAGGATTCATGTGCTTCCGCAAAGCGGAGGCGTTTAAAAGTTATTCGTGATGTCTACCGAAAATCCCGCTCTCCATGCTCCCGAGGAGCATGTCGACCGCAAGGCCGACGATGTGTCCACCGCTGCTCCGGCCGTCGCCGGTTCTTCTCTCTCCGCCGCGCAAATGTCCGCGCAAACGCCCGAACAATCCGTCGCGCAAACGCCCGAACAATCCGTCGCGCAACCCGTCGCGCAACCCGTTGAACCGGCGTCCGCGCAAACATCCGATCAGTCCGCACGGCCTCGCCGGCCGCGCATCAAGACCGAAGCGGTCGATGCTCCCGCGTTCGACGACGAGCAGCCGGAGACGCTTCCCATCATCGACTTCTCGGACGAGGACGCTGCTTTGGCCGCCCGCGATGCCGGTTTGGAGATCGAGGGCGAGGGCGGCGAGGAGTTCGAGGGTTCCGTTCCGGACAGCGGCGAGCAGTTCGTCGGCAAGGACAAGGAGGAGGTGCTCGCGGCTTTCGCCCGGTTGATCTCCGAGCAGCCCGTGCAGTCGATCCTGCGGGAGGGCGAGGCTTGCAAGATCGCGTTCTACCGGTTGCGGCG
>JAIDKM010000340.1 GCA_029051915.1 Alistipes sp.
CTTCCGCATGCGGCCCCTCGGTCGCCGGGGATTTATGAACTTTAAAAACTTTGTGTTATGTACTGGACGCTTGAATTCGCATCGAAACTCGAAGATGCACCCTGGCCTGCTACCAAAGACGAGCTCATCGATTACGCCGTACGCTCGGGGGCTCCGCTCGAGGTGCTCGAGAACCTGCAGGAGATAGAGGACGAAGGCGAGATCTACGAATCGATTGAAGATATCTGGCCCGATTATCCTTCCAAGGACGATTTCTTCTTTAACGAGGAGGAGTATTAGCCTGTGGCAGATACTTCTGAATGCGCTTATTGAAAACTTTCTAATGCGGCCTGCGGGTCGCATTTTTTTGTAGTTGGGAGTATGGCTGCGGGAAGAAGGGATGTCCCGGGCGTGAAACGGTCGGCGTGCCTGCTGTCCATGCGGAGCACTCTTTCGTGAGACGGGAAAAATTCTTGCTGGGAGAGCGATTCTCGGACGTTTTTATTTCCGATTCTTAATTTTTAATCGTATTTTTGCGGCCGTTTAATAACGGTCTTATCTATTCTATGCTGAGCAGAAGATTACTTCGTATAAAGGTTGTCAAGGCGTTGTTCGCTCACCTTATGTCGGGTGCCGACAACATGATCGCATCCGAAAAGACGCTCATGGCTTCCATCGACAAATCCTACGATCTCTATTTCCAGCTGCTGACGCTTCCTGTCGAGCTGGCGCGCTATGCCGAGGGGCGGCTGGAGATCGCCCGGGCCAAGAAACTGCCCACATTCGAGGATCTGCATCCCAATACGAAGTTCGTGGATAACTCCGTGATCCGCATTATCGCGAACAGCGATGCCGTGAACGATTATGTGGCGGTGCATAAACTGGGATGGGAACATCATCCCGATTTCATCCGCACCCTCTATTCGCAGCTTGTCGAAAGCGACTATTTCAAGGAGTATATGGCTGGCGAGGAGCGGTCGTTCGATGATGACCGACGGTTCGTGGAGACCTTTTTCAAGGAACTGCAGAACTGCGAGGCTCTGGACGACATACTGGAGGAGACCTCCGTATTTTGGAGCGACGACCTGCCTTACGTGCTGGTGCTGATTCTGCGGACGCTCTCCATGCTGCGGCCCTCGCACTCCGATCTGAAGATTCCTCCCAAGTTCAAGTCCGAAGACGACCCGGCATTCGTCAAGACGCTGTTCGAAAAGGCGCTCGTCAACTACGACAAGTATCAGAACTACATCGAAAAGTTCACGTCCAACTGGGATGTCGAGCGCATCGTCTTTATGGACAATCTTATCATCGGCACGGCGATGGCCGAGCTTACCGAGTTCGATTCCATTCCTGTCAAAGTTAGGCTCGACGAGTGGATCGAGATCTCCAAATACTATTCTACGCCTGGCA
>JAIDKM010000341.1 GCA_029051915.1 Alistipes sp.
CGTATACGCAGTTTCAACAGAGTCTGCTGCTGCCCGAAAACGTCGTGCGCGACAAGATCGCCGCGAAAGTCGAGAACGGCGTGATGACGATCGATATACCCAAGAAACCGGTGGCCGAAACGACGCCGGCGGCCCGTCAGATCGAAGTGAAATAGAGACGGCGGAGCCTGTTTCCGTAAGAGTTTCCCGAATCCCGGGAAACTCTTTTTTTTGCCGGAATGTGGCGCCGGCACCGGCCTTTTGTACGCGTTGCAGCCTTGAGAGAGCGAGGTCGGCGGGAATAGCGGCGTTTTCTATGGTGCGTAGCGAAAAATTGTTACCTTTGCAACTTGACGCTGCAGTGGCAGCGAACAGGTATCGTTATGAAAAAATTCTTGCAGATTTTCGTGTTGCTGCTGCTGGTGGCGGCGGGCATCTTCGTCTATTTCCGGTTTTTCTTCGTCTTCGGCGAAGGCGTAAAGAGCGGCGAACTCAACTATGTGGTTTACAAGGGAGTCTTGTTCAAGACCTACGAAGGCAAATTGATCCAGTCGGGCATTCGCTCCAAGACCGTCGGTTCGGTGCAGTCATACGAGTTCGAATTTTCGATCGACGACGAGGCTCTGGCCCGCGAACTGATGTTGCAGGGCGGCAAGACGTTGGAACTTCACTACAAAGAGTATTTCGGTGCACTGCCCTGGCGGGGATTCACGAAGTTTATCGTTGACAGCATTGTTGCGTTTCCGGCTGCCGTGCCGCCCGCGACTGAAGCGCCGGCGGTTTCTGCGACGAAGCCTGCCGCTGACGAGCAGCCGGTTCCCGAGGCGATGCCCTCCGCCGAAGAACAACCGAGTCCGGAGGAACCGCTCCCTTCTGAAGAAGAGCAGCCGATTTCCGGATTCACGGTATGATGCCGGCCCCGGACTTTCCACGAAAGGATTTGTTTAACAGAAAGAGAATTCCGCTACGGGGTTCTCTTTTTTATCGTTCCAGGTGCAGGATCGGGTAGGGCCTGCCCGAGGGATCGGTGGCATCGCGCGCGACGATGCGGAACCCGAGCCGGGCGTAGAATGCTGCGGCCGCGCTGTTTTGTTCGTTTACGTCTGTGCGGCGGACTCCGCAGTACGTCGCGACGTAGTTTAGCAGCTTGCTGCCCAGCCCCTTGCCGAATTGGGTCGGGGCCACGAAAAGCATTTCGAGTTTGTCGCCTTCGGTACCGGCGAAGGCTGCGAAAGCACCGTCGTTATCGCGTAATACGTGGAGCGTTGCGGCCGGAAGCGCTTCTTCGCGTACGAGCCGGCGGTAGAGCGGGATATCCTCGGGCGCAAGAAAGTCGTGCGTGGCCCGCACCGAGGTCTCCCAAAGGTCGGTCAGCGCATCGAGTTCCGAGGCCGTGGGATTGACGAGCCGTTCGATATTCATAAGAGCGTTACCGGAGGTTTGCGCCGCGAAAAATCGCGGGAGAGTGCTGCGGCGAATGGCGTTTCGAATGTGCGTGCACCTGCCGGGCAGCCTTTCACGCAGGCGCAGCAACGCAGGCACAACGTCGGATCGGTATGCGTTTCGTCGCCGGGGGCGATGGCCTGTGTCGGGCAAAGCGACGCGCAGCGGCCGCAGCGGGTGCATCGCTCCGCATCGGCGACCGGAGCGGGAACGTTCCGATTCCTGCGCTGCCGCCAGAGGTAGGCCAGCACGAAGCCGATGAACCGCAGCATGGGCCATAGCGGCGTGCGGGGCGAGTGCAGACGGCGCACATCGATCTTCCGAAGATCGCCGTGCGAGAGCTTTTCCCGGATTCGGCTTCCGAATGCAGCCGCTTCGGCGAGGTCTTCCGTGTCGGGACGCCCGGCGGCGATGGGTGTGTCCGGCGAACTGTAGGAATGTTCTCCGATGAATGCGGCCGCTGCAACGGGGCGGAATCCGTGCTGTTCGGCCCATGCGGCGAGTTCGGCCGCCGCACCTTCGAAAGCCCGGTTGCCATAGACGGCGACGATGACGGCCGGCGTGCCGTTGCCCTGCGCGGCGGCCATTCGTTCGAGGGCGATGGCCGGGATGCGGCCACTGTAGACGGGAGCGGCGAGGATCGCCACGTCGGTGGCGGCGAATTGCATGACCGGTGCGGCCGAGCGGGTGAGGTCGATTTCTGCGATCGGGCCGCCGAGTCCTTGGGCGATGGCGGCGGTTACGCGCCGTGTGGTGCCGGTCGGCGAAAAGAGGAGGGTGCGGATGCTGGTCGGTTCCATTTGTTCGCTTTTTGTGCTGTTTCGGCTGCCGGATGTCCGGCTGGTACAAAAGTAGAAAAATTCCGGATAAATTTGGCATTGCTCCCGACTTGCGCTATCTTTGTTAAAAGATTTGCCTCGGCAGGTGCGGGCTCCTCGGGATGGCTTCCGGACGCTCCTTTTTGCCGAGGGCCAGGTTTGTCCCAAATATCGATGTTCATGATTCCAGAGTCCGAACGCCAGCAGATAGTCGATCTGATCCGCCGTGAGGTGGTTCCCGCCATCGGCTGCACCGAACCGATCGCCGTGGCCCTGTGTACGGCCCGTGCTGCGGAGCTGCTCGGCATGCCGCCCGAGAAGATCGCGGTGCGTCTGAGCGCCAATATTCTCAAGAATGCGATGGGCGTGGGGATTCCCGGCACCGGCATGATCGGCCTGCCGATCGCTGTGGCGCTGGGGGCTCTGATCGGCCGATCGGAATACGAACTCGAAGTCCTGCGCGACGTAATGCCTGAAGCTGTGGCGCGCGGCCGGGCCTATATTGACGAGAAGCGGATCTGCATCGGACTGAAAGAGGGAACCGACGAAAAACTCTATATTGAGATCGAAGCCGAAGCGGCCGGACACCGGGCCGTGGCGATCATTGCGGGCGGGCATACCCGGTTCGTCTACCTGGAGCGCGACGGCCTCGTGGAGCTCGACGAACGGACTCCTGCATCCGGAGCTGCGGTCGAGAGCGACGTTCCCCTTTCCCTGCAGCGGGTGTGGGACTTCGCGATGACGGCTCCTGTCGATGAACTGCGTTTCATTCTTGAAACCCGCCGTCTGAACAAAGCTGCGGCCGAAAAGTCGTTCGCCGGCGAGTACGGCCATTGTGTCGGCCGCACGCTGCGCCGCGAACGCGAGCTGCAAGTGATCGGCGACAGTGTGTTTTCGCGCATCCTTTCTTACACCTCGGCGGCCTGCGACGCCCGCATGGCCGGGGCGATGATTCCGGTCATGAGCAATTCCGGCAGCGGGAACCAGGGCATTGCGGCGACGCTTCCGGTCGTGGTCTATGCCGAGGAGACGGGTGCCGACGAAGAGCGGACGATCCGTGCGCTGACGCTCAGCCACCTGACCGTGATCTATATCAAACAATCGCTGGGCCGCCTCTCCGCCTTGTGCGGGTGCGTCGTTGCGGCGACGGGCTCCAGCTGCGGCATCGTCTATCTGATGGGCGGCGGCTATGCACAGACCGTGGCGGCGGTGAAGAACATGATCGCCAACCTTACGGGCATGATCTGCGACGGTGCCAAACCGAGCTGCGCCATGAAACTGACGAGCGGTGTTTCGACGGCCGTGGTTTCGGCGCTGATGGCGATGGACGGTCATTGCGTAACGCCGGTCGAGGGGATCATCGACGAAGATGTCGACAAGTGCATCCGCAACCTGACGGACATCGGCCGTGAGGGCATGAACGAAACCGACCGCCTGGTGCTCGACATCATGACGAACAAGTGCTGAGCAGGCGCTACGGATAGAAAAAGAGACTTTCGCTCGATGCGGAAGTCTCTTTTGTTTCGGGGCCGGTTCGACTGTCCCTCCCTTACTGGAAAATCGTGCGGAGAATCAACCCGGTAGCGCCTTGATGGCTGGTGGTGTAGTCTTTGGCGACGCGGCTGGTTTTCAGCAGGAAATCGGGATCGTCGCGCAACGGAGAGAACCAGTCGCGCAGCTGATCGTAGTTTTCTACGGCTTGGGCAGCGCCGAGCATGGCCAGGTCGCGGGCCTCCTTGAACTTTTCGTAGTTGGGGCCGAAAGCGATCGGAAGGCCGAACGTAGCCGCTTCCAGCGTGTTGTGGATGCCGACGCCGAATCCGCCGCCGATATATCCCCATGCAGCGTACCCGTAGACCGACGAGAGCAATCCCACCGTGTCGAGAATCAACAACTGGGTCGATTCGAAGTCCGTGTCGGCCGAACACTGCGTGTAGCGCAGGGCTCCGCCGCGGGTCTGCTCCATCAATCGGGCGATGCGGCTCTCCTCCATTTCGTGAGGTGCGACGAGGAACCGGATGCCGGGATTGTCGTTCATCAACCGGATCAGCAACTCCTCGTCGGGGCCCCAGGTCGAGCCGGCGACGAAAAGGCGCTTGTCGCCTTTGAACCGCTCGACGATATCGATCTTGCGGGCGGCCAGCGCGATTTCGGCCACGCGGTCGAAGCGCGTGTCGCCGGCGACGACCGCATTGTCGAAGCCGAGTTCGGCGAGCAGCTGTTTCGACTCCTCGTTCTGCACGAACAAGGCGTCGAAGGCTTCGAGCGCCTGCCGCCACATGCCGCCGTAAGGCTTGAAGAAGATCGAGTCGCGGCGGAAGATGGCCGAGACGATGTAGCTGCGGATCTTGCGGCGCCGCAACTCCCCGAGCAAGTTGAGCCAGAATTCGTACTTGACGAAGATGGCGATTTCGGGGCGGGCGATGTCGAGAAACCGCCGGGCGTTGCGCGGCGTGTCGAGCGGCAGGTAGAAGATGTAGTCGGCGCCGTCGTAATTCTTCCGGATCTCGTAGCCCGAGGGCGAGAAAAATGTGAGCAGGATCTTGTATTCGGGATGTTCGCGGCGGAGTTTCTCGATGATGGGGCGTCCCTGCTCGAATTCGCCGAGCGACGCCGCATGTATCCAGACGATGCGGGCCCGGGGGTCGATCGTCTGCGCCATGCGGCGGAAGAGATGCCGGCGTCCCTCGATCCACTGCCGGGCTTTCGCAATGCGCAACGCCGCGATCCGGACGGCCCATCCGTAGAGCATCAGCCCCAGATTATAGATCCACATGGACGGAGTGCTGTGTGTAGTTTAAAATCCAGTTATGAGGCTCCGGGCGTGTGTTCCTGCTCTCCCGAAGCCGGGCGTCCCGCTCTTGCTAAGACGACGATAATCAAGCCGAAAGCAGTGCACGACGATGCGTTTCCTGCCGGGGCGAAATTTATCGTGAAGCAAAGATAGCATTTTTTGTCGGAAATGCAAAATCACCAGTTGCACTCCATGGCCTCTTCTATCAACCGCACCTGCGTCGTGCCGTCGGGTGCGATCTCGACGGCCGCCAGGTCGAACTGGATCTCGGAATCGTCGCCCGTGCAGGCCAGATAGGAACCGGCTGCGCGGCGCAGGGCCCGGAACTTTCGGGGTGTGATCGCCTGCTCGGGAGTCGTGAGCGAACCGAGGCGGCGGGTTTTGACTTCGACGAAGTGGATCGTCCGCTCCTTGCGTGCCACGATGTCGAGTTCGTAGCGGCCCTGCCGCCAGTTGAGCGCGCAGATCTCGTAACCGGCACGGCGCAGATACTCCGCGGCGGCCCGTTCGCCGGCCCGGCCCGTTTCGGCTGTCGTCATACCTATTTATAATAAGAACGACAGATCGCCACCCGGTTCGACCTCGAACGGCTCGATTCCGTGTTTGAAGATGCGCACCGGACGCTTGCCGAGGAGTTCGAGCCGGCCGTTTTCGTAGCGGAGCATGCACCCCTCGCGCAGGCCCGCCACCCAGCGGCGCGGATTGGCCCGGATGTACTCCCGTATGCGCTGTTCGCGCGTCTCGCCGGCATGTCCTGCCGGATTGGCATCCAGATAGTGGGGATTGATCTGGAATTTGACGGCGCCGATGGCCCGGAACGACTCGGGCTCGACGATGGGCATGTCGTTCGTGGTCGAGATCGTCGGGCAGCAGACGTTGCTGCCGGCCGACCATCCCACGTAGGGCACGCCGGCGCGCAGGCGGCTGCGGATGGCCTGCATGAGGCCCTGTTCCTGCATCTTCCTGGTCAGCGCGAAGGTGTTGCCGCCGCCCACGCAGATCGCTTCGGCCTGCCGGATCGTCTTGGCGGGATCCGCGGCGCGATGGACGGATTTCACGCGGATGCCGAGCTCGGCGAAGCGGGCGGCCACGCGACGCTCGTATTCGGCGTAGGAGAACGTTACGGCAGCGTAGGGCACGAAGACGATTTCGCGGATGCCCTTGAGGAAGCGGCCGATTTCGGGAAGCGGGTAGCGCAGGTACTCTTCGCCGGCGTTGGTCGAATTCGAGATCAGGAGAAGTTTCATAAGGCGGTGGTTCTGAATTTCTTAATTTGAGAATTGTGCTGAATGTCGAAAATGTTGTGAATAAAAAAAAGCGGCGTTTTGTCAAAAGTAATAAAAAAAGTGTTACTTTTGCGCAAAATCACGTCGGAAATAAAAGTAAATTGTTTCCAAAATAATTGTTTAACTAAAAACTTAAAATTATGTCTGAAGTTCAAACTAAAGTTGTCGAGATCATCGTAGACAAACTGGGTGTCAAGGAGTCGGAGGTAG
>JAIDKM010000342.1 GCA_029051915.1 Alistipes sp.
ATTCCGTTCGGGCACCTCTCCATTATCGGCGAAATGATATTTTAAAATTTATAAAATACAAAAGACTTTGTATAAGCATAGAGCAAAATTCGCGCTATAAATTAAAATAGAAATATTTCATTTAAAGAAATAATGCAAAACTATCCGACAAAATAAAAGACAGGGCCCGACATTCTCGTCGGGCCCTGCATACGAAAAACGAAGAAAAATGTCAAAAATCGTACTCGCCGGCACCGTCCTTGACGGGCGGAGCATAAGAAGCGTCAGGCGTATTATGGATGATCCACTCCTGCGAGAGCAACGATTCCTCCGGGAACTCGAGATCCTCGATCCTGCTGACGGTAATCTGATACTGGGCATACGGATAGGTAGCGCTCTTGGAGTAGATACCATAGATACCCAACACGTTGCCCACAGCGCCATCGGCAGGAATCGGCCGCATGGCGAAACGCGAGTAACCGCTGGTGCGGATCGAGTAGACGCCGGCGACATTCGTAGCCGTAGCCGACGTATTCAGCATCATGAGTACCGAACCGTAGAGGCTGACGTTATCGCGGCTGTAAGCCCAATAATACCACGGGCTGAAGACCGGAGAACCCGAGTCGGTAACGATCCAGTTGGGATAGGGGTTATCGCCGATCGTAGGCTTCTCGATTTTCTCCGTCCATAGATACTCGTAAACGGGATTTCCCTCGTCGTCGAGAAGCGGCTCAAGTTCGCCGGCCGCGTTGTAAAACTCGACTGCGCCGTTTTGAGCGAAGACGGGCTTGCCACCCTCCTCGATGAATTTCGCATAGGCAGGATTCACGACAGGATCGCCGTTTTCATCGAGCACCTGATTCTGATACTCGACGCCGGCGTAACGGATCGTAACACCCTTGAAGTAAATAAGACGTGCATAATCGGCCTCGCCCAACTGGCTGTAAGTGGAGGCGTCGACCTCCTTGATGTTGGTTTCATCCAACATACACTTTTCGCCACGAAGCACGCGGTTGAAATTCTCGTTCTTGAGATTGGCCCACAGATCGGTACTCTCGAAGTTGGAGTTGGCGTAGAACTTATTGGCCAAACCGGTATTGAGCGCATTCGACGGAGCATCGCCCAACGAAAGCATCATGCGATAATTACCGAGATAGAAATCCTTGAGCTTGACGTAGACCCACGAACTCTCCTTGGTTCCGAGATCGAGCGGGAACGTAGTATACAACGT
>JAIDKM010000343.1 GCA_029051915.1 Alistipes sp.
GGGTAGCATAATCGGAAAAACGCGCGGCAGGATCGGAAAGGCGCTGTACCGTGCTATTGACATAATGCCGATAATGCAGCTCGGCACCGGCCCGCACATTCCAACGATTCAGATAAGAACGATTCTCGAACCGCAGCGAACTTTTCTGCTCGACGGCCCGCAGGCGGAGCATCAGATTCTCCTCGGTCGAGGAGTCGTTGTTCATGTATTTGAGGTTGCGGTTATTCAAGTAATTGTGGCTCAGTGTCATGCTCTGCGTATGCCGTCCGGCATAATGGCGCCAGACAGCTCCTGCGGTGAACGTTTCCTGTCTGAGCCGCGGCAGATAGCTCAACAGATACTGGGCATCCTCGCCTTTCTCGTCGGTATTGAGCCGCATGTCGTCGAAGCCGACCAACCCCATGAACGTGAGCTCGTCGTGCTCCGAAAGCCGGCTTTTGATCTTCACCTGCCCGTCGATATAATCGGGCAAGAACGGCAGACCCAACAACTTGAAAAGCAACTGCAGGTAGGAACGGCGTGCCGAAAACAACCAGGTCGTCCGTTCGCCGATATGCCCGCTGCCGCTCGCCCCGATCTCCGAAGCTCCGACCGTCGCCTTGAAAGTCTGCCGGTCGGAATTGCCGTCGCGCAACTCGAAATCGAGCACCGAGCTCAAACCTCCGGCACGGTCGACCGGAAAAGCGCCCGTATAGAAGCCGATTTCGCGCACCAGATCGGCATTGACGATACTCACAGGGCCGCCCGAAGCACACTGCGTAGCGAAGTGGTTGATATTGGGAATTTCGATTCCGTCCATGAAAAAACGGTTCTCCGACGGCCCGACGCCCCGCACGCTCAGGTCGTTGCGATAACCCACGGGCGAAAACGACACGCCGGGATACGACCGCACGATCCGCGAAACGTCGCGATTCGAACCGGGACTCTTCTCGATCTCGCGCAAGCCGATTACGCGCATGCTCACGGGACTCTCGGCCGTATGCCGGAACGTCGAAGGCGTTACGGTAACCGACTCGATCCGGCCGGTCTCCTCCTCCAACTCGATCCCCACGGGCGGCATAGCGGCCGTAACGATGTATTCGGGTGTCAACGACCGCTTGTAACCCAGCGACGAGACGGCCAACCGGCAGATTCCGGGCGGGACATGTTCGATGACGAACCGGCCTGCCGAATCGGTCGAAGCGCCCAGCCGCTCCCGGCCTACGACCACGACGGCGGCATAAGCCACCGGTCGGCGCGTCAGCCTGTCGATCACCTGCCCGCGTACCGGATAAGACTCCGGAGCGGCGCCGAACAACAGACAGGGAACGAACGCACAAAATATGAACAACCAAAAGCGCATGGATCGCAAAGATACGACTTTCTGTCGGGAATCCTCGGGCCGGATGCAAGATTCAGACCGGAAACGCCCTTTGCACGGAAATTGCGATCCTGCGGAAACAGCAAACAGACAATCGGATGAGAAGTATCGTACTCCTGCTCCTGCTGCTCGGCAGCTACGGAACAATCGCGGCACAAAGTGCCGACTCGACCGCGCTTCGACCGCGCGGAGTCAAAATCGGAATAGGCAAGGGAATCACCTACAGCACACCCGGCGAAGGTTTTTCGCTGGCCGCCAACCTGCGGATGCAGAATTTCGCCGGAGCGTCGTTCGACCGTGATTTCTCGCTCACGGAGATCGAAGCGCGCGTCAAGCAAGTATTCCTCCGGCTCAGCGGCCACATCTATTCGCCGAAGCTGACCTACTCGGTGCTGCTGGGATTCGCCGGGCAGGCGGCCAACGACCGCGGCTATTCGAACATCGTCTACGATGCCATCCTCTACTATCGTCCGGCTCCGGCATGGAGCATCGGAGCGGGCCAGGCGAAAGTCCGGGCGAGCCGGGCGCACAACAACTCTTCGGGGCTGCTGCAGTTCGCCGACCGAAGCATCGTCAACGGCGAGTTCAGCCCTGACCGCGATTTCGGGATATTCGGACAATACGACCTGCCCCGCAACGACGGATTCACCCTCACGGCCAAAGCCTCCGTTACGCTGGGCAAAGGACGCAACTGGGGCCGGTCGACCAACGGAGGACTGCTCTATACGGGGCGTGTGGAACTCTATCCTCTGGGGCGCTTCAAAAAGAAAGGCGAATTGATGGAAGGCGACCTTGCCCACGAAGAAGATGTACGGATCCTGCTGGCAGGAGCCTACTCCTACAACCGCAAAGCCGTGCGCGACGCAGGCCAACGCGGCGACCTGCTACCCGACGATGCGACACGCGACATGGGGTGCTATTATGTGGATTTCCTACTGAAATACAGAGGGTTTTCGGGCTGCATCGATTTCATGGGCCGCACCTGCGGCGATCCGCTTTTCGACGACGAAAGCGCCGCATGGATCTACACCGGCTGCGGAGTGAACGTACAAGCCGGCTACCTGATCTCCGGGAAGTGGGAAATAGCCCTGCGCAACTCGACGCTCTTTCCGCGAAGCGAAGTTCGGGAACGGGCCGGATACAGCCGCCGCAACCAGACCACGATAGGAGTCTCGCGCTACATTGTAGGCCATGCGCTGAAGCTGCAAGGCAATGTCTCGTACAACCATCGTACCCAAGCCGCCACGACCGACTACGCCCGCTGGCACTTCGCCCTCCTGCTGCAAGTAGCAATTTAGAGAATCCTCAAGGCGATATGCGCGCACGCCTCGGCATCGGCCAACGCATGGTGGTGGTTCTGCAAGTCGTAACCGCAAGCTGCGGCGACGGTATGGAGCTGGTGGTTGGGAAGCTGCCGTCCGAAAACCCGGCGAGCGGCGCGGTAGGTACAGAAGAAAGTATAGCCGGGCCACGGCATGTCATAGAGATCGAACGCAGCCCGCAGGCAACTCTCGTCGAACGGCGAATTATGCGCGACCAACGGCAAGCCCTCGATCCGGGGCGCGATCTCGTGCCAGACCTCCTCGAATTCGGGCATCTCGTCGGTATCGGCAACCGTGAGTCCATGAATGGCCGTCGTGAAACGGCTATAATAATTGGGACGCGGCCGGATCAGCCGGTAAAACGAATCGGCGACCCTGCCTCCGCGTACGACGACGACCCCCACCGAACAAACGCTTGCCCGGTGGCTGTTGGCCGTCTCGAAATCGATCGCTGCGAAATCAGTCATAACGCTGCAACTCGGTCTGCACGCCCCTACTCCCACTCGATCGTTGCGGGCGGCTTGGAAGAGATGTCGTAGAGTACGCGGTTGACGCCGCG
This sequence comes from Alistipes sp., assembly GCA_029051915.1. Taxonomy (GTDB): domain Bacteria; phylum Bacteroidota; class Bacteroidia; order Bacteroidales; family Rikenellaceae; genus Alistipes. Next base: position 3,242 of record JAIDKM010000343.1, read on the forward strand.
CACCTTATTGATGATCTCGTTGGAGA
>JAIDKM010000344.1 GCA_029051915.1 Alistipes sp.
GCCGTCCGCCGAAACGCGAACCGGTGCGACGAACGGCGACTACTCCCCCCGCGCCCCCAAAAAACACGGATCATGGCAAGCAAGATTCTGTACGTCTGTCAACAGATAGCCCCCTATCTTCCTGAAACGGAGGCTTCCTCGTTATGCCGTGCGCTGGTGCAGGCGATGCAGGAACGAGGCAACGAGATCCGAACGTTCATGCCCCGGTACGGGTGCATCAACGAGAGGAGGCACCAACTGCATGAAGTGATCCGCCTTTCGGGCATGAACCTGATTATCGACGACAACGACCACCAACTTATCATCAAGGTGGCCTCGATCCCCTCGGCCCGCGTACAGATCTACTTCATAGACAACGACGACTACTTCTCGCGAAAAGCCGTGCTGCAAGATGCGGACGGAAACTTCTTCGCCGACAACGACGAACGGGCGATATTCTTTGCGCGCGGCGTACTGGAGACGGTCAAGAAACTGCGCTGGGCCCCCACGGTGGTGCACTGCCACGGCTGGTTCACGGGTGTGGTGCCGGTATACCTGAAGAAAGTATTCGCCGACGACCCGATTTTCCGGAACGTGAAAGTAGTGGTCTCGCTCTATGAAGACGCTTTTACGGGAAAACTGAACAAAGATTTCAATGTCAAGATAGCCGGAGAAGGAGTGAAAGACAAAAATCTGTCGATTCTGACCGAGCCGTCATACGAAAATCTCTGCCGTTTCGTTATGGAATATGCCGACGGAATCGTCGTCGCATCCCCCGACGTCGACGGCAAGGTACTCGACATCGCCCGTGCGAGCGGCAAGCCGATGCTCGAATACCGGTCGCCCGAAGAAGAGGGATTTTTTGACAATTACAACCGATTCTATGATGAAATTCAATAAGTACCTCCGCATGTCGAACCGCCTCCGGACCCTGGCGCTCTGCACCCTGCTTGCCGCCCCGGCCGGCTGCACGCAAGTCGACGACTCGGTGGGAAGCAACCTGGTGCCGGACAACCAACAGATCCGTGCGGGATACGTAACCCTCCCGCGCAGAGGCGAAGCCCCGAAGCGCTATGTGGAGACCCGTCTGTTCCGAACGGACTCGATCGTCTCGTCGAACATCACCTACGGATACATGGGCTCGGAACTCAACGACACGCTGGGACTCCGCACGGCGGGATTTCTGACCCAATACCTCGACTACATGGTAGACGGATTCGGAGCCGGCTGGTTCGGCTACGAACCCTTCGTAGACTCGGCCCGTCTGGAACTTTCGATAGCGGGATACGGCGCGGACACCCTTACGCCGCAGAAGTACCGCATCTATGAAGTGATCAGCAATGCCTACATGGACGGCCACACCGACGACACGACTTTCTATCTGAATTTCGACCCGACGGAATACATAAGCAAAAAACCGCTCTTCGAATTTACGTTCCCCGACGGCAAGACGGCCGG
>JAIDKM010000345.1 GCA_029051915.1 Alistipes sp.
CTTACAAGCAGACGGTGTGGGGTTCGAATCCCTCAGCTCCCACGAGTGAAACGGAACATCCGGACAAAGCCACGCGAAAGAGTGGCTTTTGTTGTATCGGCAGGAAACGGAGAGATTCGAAGCCGCCGCGACAAGAACCCCGGAGATGCGTTTTACCCAAAAGGGAGCATAGCTCAGTTGGTTTAGAGCGCCTGCTCGACAAGCAGGAGGTCTGCGGTTCAAATCCGCATGTTCCCACAAATTGAAAATCAAGCACTTGCAAAATTGCAGGTGCTTTTTTTATTGCAAAATCTTGCCCAATCCGGGAAAATAGACCACCTTTGTGTGGCATCTGGTGGCATCTGGTGGCATTCGTATTCCCCCGCCACTTGCAAAAAACTTGCAAAAAAAATGGCTACTATTACCCTGAAGTTAGACCGACGCCGGGCGAACGCCCGCGGGCTCTACCCGGTTCAGTTCCTCCTCTCACACAAAGGGGCCACTACGACGATCGGCACCGGTATTTCGATTCGGCCCGAACACTGGAACGGCGAGATCAACAAGGCGGTCGTTCCGAAGTGTCCGAATGCCCGCGCGATCAATGCCGATTTAGAGGAGGCCTATTTCCGGTTGTCCAACGCCCTGCGAGGATTGGAGGCCGACGGGCGCCTCGCCGGGAAAGGCGTCGTCGAGATCAAACGCCTGCTAACGGCAACGCGCTCGGAGCAGCGGCCCGAGTTGTTCACCGACTGCCTCCAGCGCTACGCCGACAGCCGCCGCACGGAGAACAGCCGCGAGGCCTACCTGTACACGCTGAAGGCCGTCCGTGCGTTCGGGGGCCATGATCTGACGTTCGAGGAAATCACGGTCATATGGCTGCGCGCACTGGAGGCACACCTCACGGAGCAGGGCCTCAGTGTCAACACGCGGGCAATACACTTCCGCAATATACGGGCGGTGTTCAACAGCGCGATCGACGAAGACGTCGTTAGGCTCGACGCCTACCCTTTCAGGAAGTTCAAGATCGCCAGCGCCCGCAAGGAGAAAGAGACGCTGACGGAGGAGCAGCTGCGGCGTATCATAGCCTACGACAGCCCCCACCAGATCCGCCGCATCGCTCGCGATCTGTTCCTGCTCTCGTTCTACCTCTGCGGCATGAACCTCGTCGACCTCTTCCACCTCGACCGGCTGCGCGACGGCCGGGCGCACTTCGTTCGGACGAAGACGGCGGGCAAAAACCCGAACCCCGTGTCGCTGCTCGTACAGCCGGAAGCGGCGGAAATCATCGCCCGCTATGCCGGCCGCGATCACGTCCTGCGCTTTGCCGAGGAGATGGCCGCCTACGAGAATTTCAAGAATCGCATACAGAAAGCCCTGCGTGCGATCGCCGTAGAGCTCGGGATCGAGGGTCTGACGTACTACTGGGCCCGCTACACGTGGGCGACGCTGGCCGACAAGATCGGAATATCGGAGAAAGAGATCGGCAAAGCCCTCGGGCACGTCGACACCTCGGTGGCCGGCAAGTACTACATATCCTATGACTGGACAAAGGTCGACCGGGCGAATCGGCAGGTCATCGACTACGTCTACTCTCCGAGGCCTTGAACGAAAACACCCCGGCCGTGTGGCCGGGGTGCCGCCCCGCAAGGCTCGGACGAGGCTACCAAAATGATATGAAACTTGAGCCTTATAGCGAATCCGCTACCCGTCTAATTCTGTCTGCAAGGTCGCATAGTGCGCACTTGAACTGCTCCAGTTCTTCGTCGGTCAGCGATACCGGCTTCCCGTTTCCGTCGATTCCGCGCAGCTTGTTGTAAAGCCACGATGGAGATTTCCCAAAATACCGCATCGACAAATGCCCCCAGGACACCTCCACCAATATATCGTCTAATTTTTGTTTAAAAAGCGAGTTCGATTTCATAAGCGTTTTGTTAAAATGCCCCTCCCTCTCTGGGAGGGGCATTGGGTTAATCTTCGTAAAGCAGTTCGAGAAGAAGTTCATGAATATAGGTCTCGATTTCCCGTTCGCCGTTTGGCCGCGCTCGCCTGAAATTCCGGATCATCTCGATCAAGTCTTTCTCTTTTTGCGATAGTTCCATATATCTTTATTTTGGTATTACAAATATAGTGTAATATTTCACACTATCCAAATTTTCAGACACTTTTTTTTCAAAAAAGGCACAAAAAAGCAGCCAATCTTCCGATCGGCTGCATGGCAATAGGGGTATGCCGTAGCTATAGCTTCGACGGGCGCTTCATGCGCAGGACATATCGTCCGTCGGGTGTCTTCACGACCTCGATGCCGGCCTTTCTGTTGGCCCGGCGCTCGGTGTAGAAGTCGTAGTAGTTTTCCAGCCGCGGCCACCGATCCTTGAACCACTCGCGCACCCATAGGTGCACGCCGGACGGGATGCCGATTACAAAGAGGTAGAGCGGCCCCCACAGCCGGCTATCCATCGAGTGGCCGTATTCATGGGTGATGTAGGGCATGACGCGGGGATCGCGCGACAGCAGGCCCGCACGGTGTCGCTCGTCGTAGAACGCCATCGGGCCGAACGACACGCCGCCGCCGAAGCGGCACGTGAACAGATGGACGTGGTGATGGGTGTAGAGGTAGCGCGGCCGTGTGAAGATGCACCACACGCAGCCGGCGATGACCTGCGGCAGCTGCCACAGCCACACGAAGAACTGCAAAAAGGCGTGGAGGTAGGTTTTCATCTTGTTAGTTTTCGAAGAATTGACAAACTTTATCAAAAGCCCCACAGCACGACGCCGACCTGCACGCCGACGGTCGGCTGAAAGCCCCGCGGGGTATAGGCGGCACCGACGCCCGCCGTTACGGCGAAGCGATTCCGCCGCGTCTCCGTGC
>JAIDKM010000346.1 GCA_029051915.1 Alistipes sp.
GTTGTAGACGTAGCCGAACGAAAGCCCCGCGATGAACTGCGACTTGTAACTATAGATCAGATACTGGTTGTGGGTATTGTTCAAGAAGGTGTCGTCCAGATAACTGACGTCGACGACGTTGATGTCGATGGGCCGCAACGAAAAAGAAGAATAACGCGAATTGGTCCAGAGGTAAGTGAGGCCGGCGCTCGAGAGCGTACGCCGATAATAAGGCCGATCCTGGAAGTTGACGGAAAACTCGACCTTGGTTTTGGGCTGGTTGACAGACCGGTAACGCCGCGTACGCCACGGAACGAGGAACCGCGGGAACGTAAGGCCCGCTGTGGCGCCGAACTCCGTGGCCTGCTTCTTCCGGGCGTCGGGAGCTTTCATGAACTCGTAACCGGCCGTGAAAGAGACGTCGAACGACTCGGCGCCCCGGAAGATGTTGCGGTTCTGGTAACCCACGGTGGCCTTCAAGCCGTAGAAACTGGAAGTGGTGCTGGCCTCCAACTCGGCCTTGAAACTCTGCTTGAGCATCGGAGTGCAGAGGATGTCGCAAGTGAGGTAACCCTCCTGTGTATAATCTGTGCGGGTGGAATCGGCCGAAGCCCCGATGTAAGAGACGTAGTTGGTAACGTCGACCGTCTGCGGCTGCTCGACGAAGGCGATGCGCGCGCTGCGGAAGTAACCCATTGCCATGAGGTCGGTATAGGCCCGGTCGACCTGAGCCGAATTGTAGACGTAGTTGGGATAGAGGGGAACGGCCTGCCGCAAAATAGACGGCCGCAAGTTGGAACGTCGCTCGAAGATGATGTTCAGACCCCGGTAATAAACCGTATCGAGCCGCGAGAGCAAGGTCGAGTCGCTGCGGATGGCGATCGGATCGTAGTCGGGAAAGATGTTGATCCGCTCGATACGGTAGACGGCGTTGTTCTCCATGACGGCCTGGCCGCGCTCGTCGTAACCCGACAGATGCTGCTTGATGACGATACGCACCCCGACCCGATGGTTATGAGACAACGTATCGGCGACGAACTCGATGTTGTTGACCGAGAAGTTGTAATAACCCCGCTCCTTGAGGTAGGCCGTGATGCGCTCGCGCTCGCTGTCGAGCATGGTGATGTCGAAGATCCGCCCGGGACGCACCAACGTATTGGCCGTGTCGGGCGCGAGGATCTGTTCGAGGAAGCGGTCGCGGAACTCGTACGAAACCGAATCGATGAAGTAAGGCTCCCCCTGCCGCACGCGGTAGGCGACCCGGGCCCGGCGCCGCCGAGACACGGTGTCGACCTCGAACGACGCCTGCGAAGAAAAGAACCCCTTGGTATCCATGTAGACCTTGAGATTCTCGGCGCTCTTGCGAGTCAGATCCATGTCCAACAAAACCGGCTCCTCGCCGATCCTGCGCTTCCACCGGTTCCACTTGTTGCTCTTGGCCGGGTTGGCCTGCTCGTAGAGCCAGACGTAGAAATTGGTGCCCAGAAACCGCTTGTTGGGAGTCTGCCGCACGTACTTTTCGAGGTCGACGGACGGGATGCGCTCCCGGCGCGGAACGGAACGGTCGTCCTCGACGGAGACCTTCTGCAAGAAATACTCCCCCTCGGGGATATGGCGCGTAACGCTGCATGCCGAGCAAACGAAGCCCAGCATGGCGGCAAACCCTATGCTACGCGCCCGCCGCATCCGATCACTGGTTGAAGAACCCCTGCTCCTTGAGCAAGGCGAAGTAAGACTCCGAAATGGCGAGGTTGTCGCGCCGGACGTAACGCCGCTCGGTGAAGATCTTGGCCAGATTCTCCAGCCCGTTCTCCTCCAGAAGCCGCCGCGTCTGCTCCGACTCCTCGCGCTCGACCCACAACTCGTCGATCTCGGCGGCCGTATAATCGGTATACTTCTCGTAGTGCACGACGGCCTCGAGCGGCAGACGGTCGGTCAACGGAGGAGTCTCGTCGGGGTAACCCAAGACGACCGCAGTGAGCGGAACGACCCCTTTGGGCAACTTCAAGATCCGCACGATGTCGGCGGCGGTATAGATGGTAGTGCCCAAGAAACAGACCCCCAGTCCGTGGATCTCGGCCTGGATGCAGAGATTCTGGGCGGCGAGCAGCGCGTCGACGGAAGCGTTGAGGAACCACGCGAAATTATCGTAAGCGGGATCGGCGCCCCGCTGCTCGCACCACAAAGTGAAGCGGTGGACGTCGGCGCAGACCGTAACGATGCAAGGAGCCTCCGAGACCATCGGCTGGTTGAAATGGCAAGGAGCCAACTGCTCGCGCAAGGCCTTGTCGCGAGTAACGACCAAGGAATAGAGCTGCATGTTGCCGCAGGTGGAAGCACGCGAAGCGGCTTCGAGACACTCGCGCAACACCTCCTCGGGGATCGGCGCAGAGCGGAACCTGCGTATGGATCGATGCTTGAAAAGCATGTTTTTCATAGGAATTTCTTACTTTAGGAACGATTCTGCAAAAACGATACAAACCGCCCGGAGCTCCGGGCGCGGAGACGAAAGGCCGAGGTGTCGGAAAGACGAACCGTACGCCCTCCAGGCCGACGCATATCCATGTGCAAAGATAGCACAAGTTGAATACAGTATCAAATTTATTTGAATCGTGCCGAAAGGCAGCCCATACAACCCGGCAAGTAGCGGAACAAACCGGAAGTTTTCGTATTTTTGCAGAGCGGACCGAAGCCCGCGAACCAAGACCGCGAAACGATGCGCATACCATTCAGCAAATACGAAGGAGCCGGCAACGACTTCATTCTGGTGGATGACCGCCGGAAAATCCTCTCTCCTGAACCCCGAGAGATCGCCCGTCTGTGCGACCGCCATTTCGGAATCGGAGCCGACGGCCTGATGACCCTGACCGAAAGCGACCGGCACGACTGCGCGATGCACTACTACAACGCCGACGGATCGCCGGGCGAAATGTGCGGAAACGGAGCCCGCTGCTTCGCCCTTTTTGCCGAACACCTGGGAATAGGAGGCCGCACGAAACGATTCGAAGCCACGGACGGCATTCATGAAGCGACGATCCTGAGCCGAGAAACCCATGCGGGCGAAGTGGAGCTGGGGATGATCGACGTGGCGCGGATCGAAAGCGGAGAAGGCTGGTGGTATCTGAACACGGGAGTACCCCACTATGTGGAGTTCGTAACCGACCTGCCGGGAACGGACGTACTTGGCCGCGGGAGAACGATCCGCCGCGACGAGACCCGATTCCCGCAAGGCACGAACGTGAATTTTGTGGAGATACTGGGCGAAGGGCTGCTGCGCATGCGAACCTACGAACGCGGAGTGGAAAACGAGACCCTGGCCTGCGGCACGGGAGCGACGGCCGCGGCCATTGCAGTCAACCATGCCCGGCAACCCGGAACCCGAACGTTCGACATAGACGTACCCGGCGGCCGCCTGCGAGTCCGTTTTGACCGAGAAGCCGACGGCCGCTACACGAACATCCGCCTGACGGGCCCGGCCCGCCGAGTATTCACAGGCGAATTCGATCCGGAGAACCTCTGAGAAACGAGAGGGGAAGAACCGAGCCGAACGAAAAGACGAAAAAACAAACGACAGCAATGACGGAAAAATTCATCATGGCCGGGACGACGGCGCTGCATGTCTGCGACTCCGAAGAAGGAGAACACTGCGTAGTGCTCCTGCACGGCTATCTGGAATCGCTGCTGGTATGGGAAGAATTCGTGCCGCAGCTCTACAAACAAGTACGGGTGGTAACGCTCGACCTGCCCGGACACGGCATATCGGAAGTGAAAGGCGAAATCCACACGATGGAATTTCTGGCCGACACGGTAGCCGACGGACTGCGGGCTCTCGGGATCGCCCGCTGCACGGCAGTGGGACACTCGATGGGCGGCTATGTAGCGCTGGCGCTGCTGGAACGCCACCCCGAACTGCTGGAAGGGATCGTCCTGCTGAGCTCGACGCCCCATGCCGACACGCCCGAAAAAGCGGAAAACCGCCGCCGAGAGATAGCGCTGGTACGTGCCGGCAAGAAAGACATGCTGGCCCGCGTAGCCCCCGAAGCGGGATTCGCCCCGGAAAACCGCGCCCGGCTGAAAGATGCCATCGCCGACCTGGCAGAACAAGTATTCCTTACGGAAGAAGCCGGAATCGTGGCGCTGCTGAACGGCATGATCGCCCGAAAAGACCGCAACGAAATCCTGCGCGGCTCCCCGGTGCCGCAACTTTTCATCCTGGGCCGGCAAGACGGCTACATACCTGTGGAAGCGGCGGAAAAGCTGGCGGAAGCCCACCCTCAAGCCCAAACGGTATGGCTCGAACACTCGGGACACATGGGATTTCTGGAAGAACCCGAAGCGGTGGCGCGCGAACTGCTGCGATTTGCGACGACCCGCTAAACCGAAGAAACGGCGGAATTCCACCGCCGAACCGGCTGCTTCATGAAGCAGCCTTTTTGTGTTATACGGATGACACAAAAAGATTTTTTAATTATTCTTTTGGTCGAAAAACCGAAGCACGAGGAATTTTATTATCTTTGCAACATCCGGGCGAACGCTGGACGCTCGGAGCTGGGATGATGACGCAACTCACATCCTTTCGGGGCACTGTCCGGACAAAATCCGGACAGTGTTTTTTATACGCCTTTCATACGCCGGCAACCCTCCTGAAGCGCCTGCGAAGCGCACGAACGCGTTGAAATCCCGAGAAAAAAGCAGCCGCAGATGCTGGACGCAGCGCACGGGGAAGCCGTAGGCGCGGCTGTTGGAGTACTCCGGGTACATGAGGGTAGCGTCGAAAACCAGATAGCTTGCATTGATACTACTCGCAGCAGTCGGCGAGGAGGACCAACTCTGGCTATTCACGCCGACACTCGTCAGGGCTCCCGATTCACGGTGGCGGTAGCCCGAAGCAGGCGTGCAAAGCAATCGCTGGAATGAATGGCGGGAAGAAAGCCTTAACGAATTTCGCCCGGGCCGGCTGCGGGGGTCGCATCTTTGATGCGAGCCGGCCTCGGGCGGCAAGGCTTCAAGCCTTGCCTATTCAAAAGAGACAAGCCCTCCGTCAGACTGATGTGTACACCGACCCTCGGTTTTTTGGAAGGCCCCTTCCTAAAAACCGGCCTCTTAGGCCGGGGATTGCTGAATCTGCGGCCGC
>JAIDKM010000347.1 GCA_029051915.1 Alistipes sp.
GATCTACACCGGCACCCCGGCGGGCGTGGGCCCCGTAGCGCCCGGAGATACGCTGACCGCCGCGCTGGAAGGACGAGAACTGCTGAACTTTGATATCAGATAAACATGCTGCTACACGAAAAACTCCGTCCCTATCGTCTTCTGCTGGCATCGCAGTCGCCGCGCCGCCGCGAACTGCTGACCGGCTGCGGCCTGCCCTACGAACCGGCCCCGAAATACGACTGCGAAGAAGTATACCCGGAGAAACTGGCCGCCGAAGAAGTGCCGGGATACCTTTCCAAGCTAAAGAGCGAAGCCTACCCGGTGCCGCTGGAGCCGAACGACATTCTGATGACGGCCGACACGGTGGTGGTACTCGACGGCCATGTACTGGGCAAACCCCGCGACCGCGACGACGCCTACGCCATGCTATGCCGGCTGTCGGGCCACCGTCATACGGTCGTATCGGGCGTTACGTTCCGCACGGCCACGCGCCGCCGCACCTTCTCGGTCAGCTCCGACGTCTGGTTCCGCCCCCTCAACGACGAAGAAATCGCCTACTACCTCGATGCCTGCCGTCCCTATGACAAAGCCGGCAGCTACGGCATTCAAGAGTGGATCGGCTACGCTGCGATCGAACGCATCGACGGCTCGTTCTACAATGTGATGGGACTGCCGATCCAACGTGTCTACACCGAACTTGAAAAATTCATCGACCAACACTGAAAACATGAAACGAACCGTACTGACCCTCCTTGCCCTGCTGCTGCTCGTGCCCGCCGTGGCCGACGAAGGCATGTGGCTCCCGAGTCTGATCTCGAACCGCATCCGCGACATGCGCGCCAAAGGTTTCCGCCTTACGGCCGAAGACATCTACTCGATCAACAAAGCCTCGATGAAAGACGCCGTGGTGCTTTTCGGCGGCGGCTGCACGGGCGAACTGGTCTCGCCGGAAGGTCTGCTGCTGACCAACCACCACTGCGGATACGACGCGATCCAAAGCCACTCGTCCGTGGAACACGACTACCTGACCCACGGATTCTGGGCCCGCACGCGGGCGGAAGAACTGCCCAACGCCGACCTGAACGTGAAGTTCCTTGTCCGCATGGAAGAAGTAACCGACCGCATAGCCGCCGGCGAGACGTCCGAAGAGATCGTCCGCAAAGCCGAAGCGGAAGGCAAAGGCTACAAAGCTGCGGTCGAGCAGATGTATTATGGGAATCAACAATTTCTGTTCCTTTACGAACAATTCGACGACGTACGCCTGGTAGCGGCCCCGCCCTCGTCGATCGGCAAGTTCGGAGGAGACACCGACAACTGGATCTGGCCCCGCCACACGGGCGACTTCTCGGTATTCCGCATCTATGCCGGGCCCGACAACGAACCGGCGGCCTACTCGCCCGACAACGTACCCTACCGCCCGCGGCGCCACTTCACGATCTCGACGAAAGGAGTGAAAGAAGGCGACTTCACGATGATCTACGGTTTCCCGGGCAACACGCAACAATATATTCTGTCGGACGCGGTGAAATACATAGCCGAGATCTCCGATCCGATGAAGATCGCCATCCGCACGCACCGGCTGGAGACCATCTCCGCAGCGCAGGAGAGCGACCCCGCGCTGCGCATCCATTATGCGGCCAAGCATGCGACGATCGCCAATGCGTGGAAGAAATGGCAAGGCGAAGTGCTGGGGATCAACCGGCTGGGCACCTATGAGAAGAAAGCGGCGGCCGAGAAACGCTTCGCGGAAGCGACGGGCGACGCAGAAGCGGTGGAACTGCTGCGGGAAGAGATCGAACGGGCGCTGCCCTACTATTATACGCGCGAACTGCTCGCCGAGACGCTGCTGACCCTTGCCTACAGCTACACGGAAGAAGAGAAAGCCGATCCGCTTTTTGCCAAGCGCGAAGCGGTGGAATGCGATCTCTACCGACTGGCGTTCGAAGAATACGCCGCCCGCAACACGCGGCTGGAACCGATCGAGGAGTTTCGGGCCGGCATCGAGCGATACGGCACCCCTGCGGCCTATGCTGACCGCATATTCGAACTGGCGGTCGCCGACCCGAAAGCGGAAGAACTGACGGCGCTGAAAAAGGGAATCGCGTCGCTCCATACCCGCATCATCGAAGAACTGGGAACCCGCTCGCTGCGCAACTTCAACAGTGCACGCATTAATGAACTCTATGCCCGCTATGTCGAGGGCCTGCGCCGCTGGGCGATCGCCGAAAAACGCGACGGAGCGATGTTCCCCGATGCGAACCTGACGCTGCGTGTAGCCTACGGCTCGGTTGCGGGCTACGAATACGCCGACGGCGAATACCACACGCCGCAGACGACCCTCGACGGCATCATAGCCAAAGACAATCCTGCAATCTACGACTATGACATTCCCCAGGCGCTGCGCGACCTCCATGCGACAAAAGAGTACGGCCGCTGGGGCGTGGAGATCGACGGCCGCCGCACGGTGCCGGTCTGCTTCCTGGCGACGAACCACACGACGGGCGGCAACTCGGGATCGCCGATCCTCAACGCCCGGGGCGAACTGATAGGTATCAACTTCGACCGCACGTGGCGCTCGACGATGAGCGACATCGAATTCGACCCGACGATCTGCCGCAACATAGCGGTCGACATCCGCTATGTACTGATGGTCATCGACCGCATCGGCGGAGCGAGCTACCTGCTCGACGAAATGACGCTCCGCTGACAAACGCACCGAAGCCGGAGAGGCGGCGGGCCGTAGAATTATTCCGAGGAGGGCCGTCTGCGGCTGCAGACAAAAAACGGCGTTTCCCTGCCGAAAAATTTGGCGGTTTGAAATTTATGATCTATATTTGCACACCCGAATCGAGAGGTTCGGGGAGTGTCGCCCAGGTGGTGAAATTGGTAGACACGCTACTTTGAGGGGGTAGTGAACGTTTAGTTCGTGCAAGTTCGAGTCTTGTCCTGGGCACAACAAAAAGAAATCGCAACTGATAGTCAATCAGTTGCGATTTTTCATTTCCGTTTTGCACCACATTTGCACCACACGTCGGGTTATTGCCCCGCCCCTCCTGCGCAAAGATTCGGGTTTATCCTCCTGAAACAATCTTTGCATCGTCTTATTTCAATCAACGCCTTATCTCCATCGAGGACTATCACCCCGTCCCGCCGGTTGCCTTGATCTTGGCAGTCGCATTCGGTTCGCACCCGAAAACATCGGAACCCTGCGGCCTCGAAAGCGTGTTTGAGCATCGAAGTCTCGCTTTTCTTGTTTACATATACTACATTCATAATCTTGCCGTATTACATATATTGTCGTCGCCGATGCCAAGGAACGACATATTGATTTGGTCTGTGAGATACTTGTTGACAACTTCTCGCAACTTCTTTGCTGCGTCCATCATTTCTGCATCATTGCGGTGTGGATGGTAATAGTTATTGATTATATCGTATTGTATTATTACAATGCAAATATACTGTATAAAAATATAAACACTAAATATTTTCACGGTTTTTATATTGAAATAGAG
>JAIDKM010000348.1 GCA_029051915.1 Alistipes sp.
ATAAGAGCCCGGCCGGGAGGGCGGGGGAGATAAAAGGTTCCCGCCAGCGCGGCCGCAGATTCAGCAATCCCCCCGCTAAGAGCGGGGCTTTAGGGGGAAATAGAGCCAGCTCTTTCTATTCAACCTCCTCTGTCCTTGCCCGGTTTTAGTGGGGTATACATTCCAGTCTGCCGGGAAGTCTGCGCCGCACCCTTCCCGTCATTCATTCCAGCGATTGCTTCGCTCGCCTGCCTCGGGCTACCGCAACTACACGTCGGGAGCCTTGACGAGCGTCGGCACGGAGGGCGATTTCTGGGCTTCTTCGCCCGGTAGCGCAGGCAATACCGCTGCGAGCCGCTTCTTGTTCACTGCAAGTGGCGTGCTTCCGTTGGCTACGCCCTTCCGTTCTTTCGGCTTCCCCGTGCGCTGCGTCCAGTATCTGCAAGCTGTTTTTTCATCGAAAGAGTGCCCGGAGCGCTGTGTGGTACCGGTTGGTGTCCAAATATGTTATAAAAAGGCTGAAAAATATTATTTTTTGTTGCCCGCAAGAAATTTGTTATTATTTTTGCGAGGTAAAGCGTTGCGGCGTTCGGTCGTCCGACGGGCTCTGAAGAATAACAAAACACAGGCATCGCTTGTCGCAATGCCTGTGCCTGAAGTAGTCCCGACGGGAATCGAACCCATATCGTAAGAACCGGAATCTTGTATTCTATCCATTGAACTACGGGACCGGATGCGCAAAGATAAGTATTTTTATTTAAAGTGTGAAATCGAAATGCGGGAAAAGCAGAATAATTGGCAAAGAATCGAAGCGGTAATCAAGTGGGCGAACATGTCTACCAACTATTTCGCCCGGCATATCGGCTTGCCCCGGGGCGAGAATCTCTATCAGATCAAGCGCGGCAACAACGGCATTTCGCGCAACGTGGCCCAGCGGATCGTGGAGAAGTTTCCGCAGATCGACAAGTTGTGGCTGCTCACGGGCGACGGGCAGATGTTCGCCTCGCAGCCTTTGCACGGGGCTCAGATTCCTTTCTATAACGTGGACGTCGAGCAGGGGATCGCCGATCTCCAGAAGCTCGAGCCCGAGGGCGACTTGTCTGTGCCCCGGCTGGGGCCTTGCGACTTGGCCATGGTCTATTCGGGGCGGGCTATGGGAGCGCTTCTGCCGCCGGGTACGGTGGTTTTTTTGAAAAATATCGACCGGGATGAAATTATTCCTGGTGAAGAATACGTGATTATCAGCCGAAAAATTGTAACTTTGCGTATAGTACGTGCCGCCGACAGCGGCAAACGGCTCCGCCTGGTTGCCGGAGATCACGAGAGCTACGACGATATAGTTCTCAATATCAGCGACATCATGGCGGTTTACAAGGTTTGTGGAAAGTTGATAATTAACACGTAGCACTATGTTTTCAGGTATCGTGGAGCAGGTCGCGGAGGTCGTCGGCGTCCGCTCCGACCGTTGCAACAGGGATTTCACCTTCCGCGCGGCTTTCGCTCCGGAGTTGAAGATCGACCAGAGCATCGCGCATAACGGCGTTTGTCTGACAGTCGTGGACATCGCCGGCGACACCTATACCGTTACCGCCATGAAGGAGACGCTCGACCGCAGCAACCTCGGGTCGTTGCAGGTGGGCGATTTGGTCAATGTCGAGCGGTCGATGAAGCCCGATGCGTTGCTCGACGGCCATATCGTGCAGGGGCACGTCGACCAGACGGCCCGGTGTACGGCCAAGGAGGATGCCGGCGGCAGTTGGTACTTCACTTTCTCTTACGAGCCGCAGGGCGGCGGTCTGTGTACCGTCGAGAAGGGTTCCGTCGCCGTCAACGGCGTCAGCCTCACGGTCTGCGATTCGCAGGCCGATAGTTTCCGCGTGGCGATCATTCCTTATACTATGGAGCATACCAATTTCTGCCGTATCGGCGTGGGTTCGGTCGTCAATCTCGAGTTCGACATCGTGGGCAAGTACATCGCCCGTCTCATGCAGCAATACAGGTAGGGTATGAAGATCAAGACTAAGGAGGGAGCTTCGCTGTGGATCGCGTTGCTCGCCGCGGTCATCGTGGCCGTCGGCATGTGGTTTCTGGGCGTGGCGTGGTGGATTACGCTCTGCGTGGCGGTCGGGGTCTTCGCCGTCATGGTGCTCGTCGCGCTCTTCATCATCCGCAAGTACGTGGCTTATAAGCTCAAGCCCATCTATTCCATCGTCCTCTCGCGCGATGTCCATACCAGCGAGATCTTCTCTCAGTTGCGCGACAAGCGGGTCGAGAACATCGGCGAGGAGCTCACCGCCTGGGCCGATACCAACGACCGCGAGATCGCCCGCCTCAAGGAGGCCGAGCACTTCCGCAAGCAGTACCTCGGCAACGTCGCCCATGAGTTGAAAACTCCGATTTTCAATATCCAGGGTTATATCTCCACGTTGTTGGACGGCGGCTTGGAGGACGAGCTCATCAACCGCAAGTTCCTCGAGCGGGCCGAGAAGAGCATCGACCGGCTCATCAACATCGTCAACGACCTCGATACCATCTCCAAGCTCGAAAGCAACATGAACCGGCTCGACATGGAGAAGTTCGACATCGTCGCGTTGGCTAAGGAGATCGCCGAGCAGGCCGAGATGGAGGCCGATAAAAAGGGTATCCGAATCTCGGTCAAGGGTGCCGAGAACCTGCCTTCGCAGTTTTGGGTTTTGGCCGACAAGCACTTCATCGGCCAGGTCTTCGTCAACCTCATTATCAACTCCATCCGCTACGGCAAGGAGGGCGGCGCCACCCGCATCCGCTTCCGCGACATGCTCGACCGCATCCTCGTCGAGATCGAGGATAACGGACAGGGTATCGGCAAGGAGGATCTGCCGCGGGTCTTCGAGCGTTTCTACCGCACCGACAAGGGGCGTTCGCGCGAGCAGGGCGGCACAGGCTTGGGCCTGGCGATCGTCAAGCATATCGTCGAGGCGCACGGCGAGCGGATCTCCGTGCGTAGCGAGCCCGGCGTGGGCAGCACTTTCTCGTTCTCTCTCAGGAAGGTGCCTTTGCAGGAGATCCGGTAGTTTTTTCGTAACAATCCGTTTGAATGATACAGCCTCTTTCCATCGTCTGGAATTTCGATCCGGTGCTTTTCCGCATCGGGTCGCTCGACATCCGTTACTACGGTTTGATGTGGGTGTTGGCCATCCTCGTCGGCGCCAAGCTCTTCGATTGTTTTTGCCGGCGCGAGGGATTGCCTCAGAAGGTCTCCGAGTCGATCTTCATCTACGGTACGTTGGCCACCATCATCGGCGCACGGCTCGGCCATTGCCTCTTCTACGATCCCGTCGAGTATCTGCACGCTCCGTGGACCATCATCACCGGGTTCCGCGACGGTGGACTCGCCAGCCACGGCGCCGCCATCGGGTTGTTGATCGGGCTGTGGCTCTTTTCGCGCAGGAACCGGTTGCCTTACGTCTGGTCGCTCGACCGCATCATGATCGCCGTCGGCATCGGCGGGGCTTTCGTACGGCTGGGCAACCTCTTCAATTCCGAGATCTTCGGCACCGCCACTTCCTTGCCGTGGGGTTTCGAGTTCGTGCGGTCGCATAAATGGCTCTACGAGTTCGCTCCCGCGGCCGTGCATCCCACCCAGATCTACGAGGCCCTTTGTTACCTCGCTACTTTCGCTTTGCTCTCGTGGCTCTATTTCGGCCGCGATCTGGCTCGGCGGCGGCCCGGCGTGTTGTTCGGCATCGGCTTGGAGGGCATCTTCCTCACTCGGTTCTTCCTCGAGTTCATCAAGACCGAGCAGGAGGCTTTCGAGCGAGGCTGGATGCTCGACATGGGCCAGTGGCTGAGCATTCCTTTCATCATCTTGGGGGCCTACATGATATTTCGGGGTTTTTCCCGGCCGGCCGTTCCGGCGGCTCCCGTCGTCTTGACCACTAAAAAGAAAAAGCTATGAATACGAATCCGATGACCGATCAGGTCAACCGTCTGATCGGCAACCGCCTCGCTGCCGGTTGCGATCTCTTCATGCCCGGTATCGGGTCGTTGTACGTCGAGCAGATCGGCGCCCGCCGCGTTTCGAAACGGTTGGTCGAGCCGCCGTGCCGCGTCGTTAACTTCACGTCGCAGGAGCGGGGTGCTTCGTTGGTCGACGAGATCGTCGTCGCCGCCCGTTGCGAGACGGAGAAGGCCCAGTCGATCTACGATCGGTGGCTCGACAGCGTCTTGGGCGACAATACGTTGATTATCGACGGCGTCGGCGCCATCCAGTTCAACAACTTCATTCCCGAGCCCGAGTTCGAGCGCTTGCTCAATCCGCAGGGACGTACTCCCGTGAAGGTCGGGTCGGGTAGTTCCGGTTGGGTGCTTTGGGGTAGCATCGTCGCCGCGTTGGTTCTGATCGGCATCGGGTACTTCGTCTATTGCGAATATGCCGCCGAGAAAGCGGAGGTCGAGGATATGTTGGCCGAGATCGTCGGCGAGGAGCCGTCTGCAGAAATTCCGTCCGCCGAGGTTCCTTCTGCCGAAACTCCGGTCGCCGCCAATACGGCCGCTCCCGGTGCAGAGAAGGCCGCCGGCGCAGCACAGACTCCCGTTCCCGCCGCTCCGGTCGTCGAAAGTCGGCCGCAGGGTACCGTCGAGGCTCCCGCTTCGCTCGTCCCGGGACATCATTATGTCGTCGCCGGCGTCTTCAGCATGCCCGAGAATGCGGCGCATGCCGTCGAGCAGTTCCGTGCCGAGGATCCCGCCGTGCGATGCGTCGTCTATCGGTTCGGCAATAAGTTGATGGTCTCGCCTTTCGGTTCCGAGAGTCTCGCCGCTTGCCAGGATTTCACGCGGGCCAACCGTCCCCGGTGGTCCGACATCTGGATCTATTCCGCCCGTTGATGCGTCTCGCCGAAGCGATTACGCGGACGATCGACCGGTTCTATCTCTCGTCTGTCGCGGCTTTCGTGCCGCGGCAGACGTTCCGTTATGCCTTTTGCGGCGGTATCACCTACGGGCTTTTCGATCCGCTGTGTTATTCGTTGATCTATAATTGCGTCGTCGCCCATCGGTTCGTGCGGCTGGGCTTCGTTACGCTCTCGCCCCATATCGCCGCTTTGGTACTGGTCTTTCCGCTCACTTTCTTCGTCGGCTTCTACCTCAACCGCAACGTCGCGTTCCGGCAGTCGCCTCTGCGGACACGTACGCAGCTTTTCCGTTATGCGCTCTCCGTCGGCGGGTCGATTCTCTTGACGTATGCCGGCGTGAAGTTCTTCGTCGAGGTGTGCCGCCTCTGGCCCACTCCGGCTAAGGTCTTTACTACGGTCATCACCACGGTCTACAGTTACTTCGTCGCCAAATACTTCACGTTCCGCCACGCCGCCCGGTAGCCCGTTTTCGCACCTCGCCCGAAAATTATTTCACGCAGGATTTTTTTTAATGCCGGAACATAGTATTTTTGTATCTCGAACGTTTATTCGGTGTAGGAATAGTTTAAAATTACAGTACGTATGAAAAAAATCGGGTTATTTTTCGCTTTGGCCGTTGCTTGCGGATCGGTTTCGTGTACCGACACTACGGTCGACCAGCCTCGCCAGGCCAGCTTCGTTACCGTGCATCAGACAGCTTCCGTCAACGGTTATTACTTCGAGACGGATGCTTATAAAACAATCTTCCCTGGCGACGTCAGCCGCATCGGCGCCTATACGCCGACCGAGGGACAGCGGGCGATCATCACCTATAATTTGTTGGAGGGCGACATGCCCGGTTACGATTACAACGCCGCTATCTACGGCATCGGTCACATCTATACTTCTTCCGTCCGCGTCGTCTCGGATGCGGACGAGTTGGCTACTTTCGCCGACGATCCGGCCCAGTTCAAGGAGGGGCGTTTGCTCGGCGAGTGGATCACCATGATCGTGCGTTGTTCGGCTTTCGACCTCTCGAAGCATAAGTTCCATATGATCGTCAACGACGTCGTCGTCCCCGAGAATGCCGATGAGGAGTACCTCTCCGTGGAGTTGCGGCACGACGACGGCGACGATGCGCAGGGCGGCCAGCTCTACGAAATCTACGTCTCGTTCAATACGGATGCGGTCGCCGAGCGGCTCGAAGGGTTGAAAGGCATCATGATCCGTTATTACGACGGCTCCGTCGTCCAGTATTCCAAGATCGAGCGGATGGCTCTCGAGGCTTCCGAGGCCCTCGGGCTCTGATCCGTTTTCCGACTCTCTTCAGCCATGCCGATCCGTTGCAAACGGGTCGGTTTTTTCGTCGCCGGGGTTTCCTTTGTCGCGGCTTTTTCGTATCTTCGCACCATGTCTGTCGTACGCAATACCGAGAGCGATCTCGAATTCGAGAACAAGATCCGGCCGCAGGAGCTCGAAAACTTTTCCGGACAGGAGAAGATCGTCGAGAACTTGCGCATCTTCATTCAGGCGGCGCTCATGCGCGGCGACTCGCTCGACCACGTACTCCTGCACGGTCCTCCGGGACTGGGCAAGACCACGCTCGCCAACATCATAGCCCACGAGATGGGAGCGCAGCTGCGCGTCACGTCGGGCCCCGTGCTCGACAAACCGGGCGACCTGGCGGGACTGCTCACCAACCTCAACCCGGGCGACGTTCTCTTCATCGACGAGATACACCGCCTGAGCCCCATCGTCGAGGAGTATCTCTACTCGGCAATGGAGGACTACAAAATCGACATCGTGCTCGACAAGGGCCCCTCGGCGCGCTCGATTCAAATCGAGCTGTCGCCTTTCACGCTCATCGGCGCCACGACCCGCAGCGGTCTGCTCACCTCGCCGCTGCGCGCACGATTCGGCATACAGTGCCACTT
>JAIDKM010000349.1 GCA_029051915.1 Alistipes sp.
GGGCTCCATTTCCACGACATATCGAAACTGCTGGCGGCATTCAACGCCCTGATCGAACGCGGCCACACGATCGTGGTGGTCGAACACAACATGGACATCATCAAATGCGCCGACTGGGTGGCCGACCTCGGACCCGAGGCGGGTACGGCAGGCGGACGGCTGGTGTTCGAGGGCACGCCCCGCGAACTGGAACGCTGCGCCGAAAGCCGCACGGGCGAATACCTGCGCCTGCGCACCAAACTGTAAGAAATGGAGTTCTACACCTACACGCTGCCCAACGGCATCCGCGGCATCCACCGTCAGGTGCGCGGCACGGTAGCGCACTGCGCGCTGGTGATCGGTGCGGGGAGCCGCGACGAACGGCCCGACCAATACGGACTGGCCCACCTGACCGAACACGCCTTTTTCAAGGGCACGACGCGCCGCCGGGCATGGCAGGTCAACTGCCGACTGGAGAACCTCGGGGGCGAACTGAACGCCTTTACGACCAAGGAAGAGACGACCATCCACGCGACGACGCTGCGCGGCGACTTTGCGAAAGCGGCCGAACTCATAGCCGACGTGGCGTTCCGCTCGACTTTCCCCGACCGCGAAATCGACCGCGAAAAAGAGGTGATCGTCGACGAAATCAACACCTACAAGGATTCGCCGGCCGACCTGATTTACGACACGTTCGAAGAGATGCTTTTCGAAGGATCGGAGCTTGGCCACAACATTCTGGGCCGCAAGTCGGATCTGATGCGCTACGACGGCGAAGCGATCCGTGCGTTCACGGCCCGCACCCACACGACCGACCGCATGGTCTTCTCGTCGATCGGCAACTTCTCGCCCAAGACGGCCGAAGCGGTGGCCCTGCGCTACTTCGGCGGGCAGGCGGCCACGACGCGCGGTTTCGGCCGGACGGTGCCCCCGGCAGTGGCGCCGTTCGAAAAGACGGTAACGAAGCACACCCACCAGACCCACTGCATCCTGGGCGGCCGGGCCTACGGCATCGATGACCCGAAACGGCTGCCCCTGGCCCTGCTGGTCAACATGCTGGGCGGCCCCTCGGCCAACTCGCTGCTGAACGTGGAAGTACGCGAAAAACACGGCCTGTCGTACAACATCGAAGCGACCTACACGCCCTACGGCGACTGTGGGCTGGCGGCGATCTACTTCAGCTCGGAACATGCCAACGAAGCGCAGTGCATCGAACTGAT
Source organism: Alistipes sp. (assembly GCA_029051915.1). Classification (GTDB taxonomy): domain Bacteria; phylum Bacteroidota; class Bacteroidia; order Bacteroidales; family Rikenellaceae; genus Alistipes. The sequence goes on from JAIDKM010000349.1 coordinate 1,200, forward strand.
CGAAAACCAATTGCGGCAACTTCGCACGACCCCGATCACGCCGCGCCGCCTCTCGATGGCCAAGAAACAATTCATTGCCCAGCTGGCCATATCGAGCGAGAGCAACGAGAGCTACATGCTCAGCGCGGGCAAGAGCCTGCTGACGCACGGCGAAGTGGACACGATGGAACAAGTCTATGCCAAGATCCGGGCGCTGACGGCCCGACAACTGACCGAAGCGGCGGAAGAAGTCTTCACGGGAATGTCGCGGCTGATATACAGATAGAGATGAAGTACGAGGGGTTTCACCGTTTCAGAGACCGCAAGGAGTTGAGAGCCTGGCTGGCGGAACATGCCCGAAGCGAAAAAGAGTGCTGGGTGGTATGCTCGCGGGCGGCCGACGCACCGACCGACGCGCTGCACTACCTCGACGTAGTGGAAGAAGCCCTCTGCTTCGGCTGGATCGACTCGACCTGCAAGAACGACGGAGGCGTCCCGCTCCAACGGCTGTCGCCCCGGAAGAAAGGAAGCCGCTGGACGGAACTGAACAAGGAACGCTGCCGCAGGCTGGAAAAACAAGGCCTGATGACCGACGCAGGACGAGAAGCCCTGCCGGAGATGGACGAACGCGGATTCGAAATCGCAGACGAAGTTCTCGAACGGCTGAGAGCCGACGAAACCGTATGGCGGAACTTCGAAGCGCTGCCGCCGCTGTACCGCCGTGTGAGGATCGACAACATCCAACGAGTGAAGAAGAAGCCGGAGCTCTTCGAAAACCGGCTGCAAAAATTCATCGACAACACGCGCCGAAACATCCTCTACGGCGACTGGAACGACAAAGGAAAATTACTATCATATTGAAAATGGGAAACAAAGAAGTAATCGTTGTAC
>JAIDKM010000035.1 GCA_029051915.1 Alistipes sp.
CGTTGTTCTTCTGAGGCACCATGTCGAGGTGGGCCTGCAAAACGACCCCCTTGCGGTTCTCCATGCCCGGCGAAGCGGGCTTGCGGACGTAGATGTTATGCGCACCGTCCTCCCGGCATTCGAGCCCCAGCGCCCGGACGACGCCGAGCACGTATTCCCGGATCTTCTCCTCGTGTCCCGAGGGACGCGGAATGCGGGCGATCTCCGCGAAATACTTCCACACGAGCGCCGGTTTCAGCGCAGTCAGATTTCTATCCATAGCAGTATAGGTTTGAATTATCGATTGTTTTCCTGAGGAGCCGTCGCCTGGTCGAACGCCTCGACGATCTGCTTGACCAACTCGTGCCGCACGATGTCGCGCTTGTCGAACTCGACGAAGCCGATCCCCTTCACGGATCGCAGGATCTCCATCGCCCGCACCAGTCCGCTGTCGCCCTTATGCGGGAGGTCGATCTGCGTAACGTCGCCCGTAACGATGAACCGGGCGTTGCGCCCCATGCGGGTGAGGAACATTTTGATCTGAGACAAAGTGGTATTCTGTGCCTCATCGAGAATGACGAAAGCGTTGTCGAGCGTACGTCCGCGCATGTAAGCCAACGGAGCGATCTGCACGGCCCCCTCCTCGATGAGCTTGACGAGCCGCGCGGGCGGAATCATGTCGTTCAACGCATCGTAGAGCGGCTGGAGGTAGGGATCGAGCTTCTCCTTCATGTCGCCTGGCAGAAAACCCAGCTTCTCACCCGCCTCGACGGCCGGCCGAGTAAGGATGATCCTCCGCACCTGCCGCTCCTTCAAGGCCCGGACGGCCAAGGCGATGGCCGTATAAGTTTTGCCCGAACCGGCGGGCCCGACGGCGAAGAGCAGATCGTTGCTATCGAACGACTTCACCAACTTCTGCTGGTTCACAGTCCGGGCCCGGACGATGTTGCCGTTGTTGCCGTAGACGATGACGTCCTTGTCGAGAGGCTCCTCCTGCCGGACGGACGACCCGGCGAAACACTGGTCGACGACCTCCGCCGAGACATGCCCGTACTTGAGGTAATAAGCGGCGAAGCCCTCGAAGCGCCGGCGGAACTGCGCCGTCTCGGCCTCGGAACCGAGCACCTTGAGCGTGGAACCGCGCGCGATGATCTTCAACGAAGGATGCAACGACCGGATCCGGTCGAGGTAGACGCTCTGCGGGCCGTAGAGCTCGCGGGGATCGACCCCGTCGACGGGAATCTCCTTAGCGATGTCGGTCATGCGCTAAAACAGATAACCGACGTTCAACGCGACGTTGTAAGTACGCAACTTATCCAACGTCAGGTCATCGGACAGCTCGACATTGGTCTTGGACTTGAACTGCCCGTTGTAACGCAAGTCGACGGTCAGATGCTTCAACACCGTAACGCCGGCGCCGACCGAATAAGAGAGCGTAGGCCGCACGCGCGCGAAGTCGAGCAGATCGCCCCCGGACTTCTGTTTGCAACTGTTCAAGACGGTGAAGACCGGGCCGGCGAAGATACGCAAGAAACGGATGGGCCGGAATGCCGCCAACACAGGCACGTCGACCGAATTGGACTTGAGGTTGATCTCGTCGCCGCCCTCGGGACGGATGCGCAACCCCTGGCGCACGTAGAAGATCTGCGGATCGACCGAGAACCACCCGAACTTGAGCGACGTAACGATACCGGCCTGCCAACCGAGCTTGTTGCTGATATCAGTCTTGTCCATCTTGGTGGTGTAATCGGGAACGTTGATACCGGCCATGACGCCCCACTCGACTTTCAGAGGCTGGGCCGACGCGGCCGCAAGGGCCGAGATGAAGAAAAACGAGAGAAGAAGTTTTCGAAACATGATCGTGATTTTATGATTATTCAATTCTTGATTCGCAGTTTGCAAGCGGCCCAAAACATATACCCGACGCAGGCGGCGACGAAAAGCATGCCCGTGTGCGGATTGCCCGAAACCCGGATGACGGCGCCGCAGACTGGCCCCGAAATCGCCCCAGCGGCGATCGCCATAATCATCAGACCGGCGACCCCGTTGGCATGCGCGGGCTCGGCCTTGGTAGCCACGGCGTAGAATGTCGCGAAGACGCAAGCCATGGCGAAGCCCAGCAGCCCCACGGCGCCGTAGATGGCCGCCTCGTTGCGGACGAAGAGCAACGCCACGACCAATGCCAACGCCCCGGCCATGTTCCAACGCAGATATTTGACATCGGAATAACGCAACAACACCCACGCCCCGACCAACGTACCGACGATGCGGCAGGCGTAGAACCCGGTCGTAGTGAGAATCGACGAAGGATTGTCGATCAACCGCACGGAGATGAATCCGATGCCGACGTCGGCGGCGATGAAACAAGCCACGCCGACCGTAGCGAGCAACACCGAAGAATTGCGCAACAACCGGAAACAATCGGCCGCACCGGCAGCCTTTCCCTGAACAGGTGGCTCGGGAACCGCCGTCAGCTGCAACCAGATGCCGCCGGCGACCGTCAAAACGGCATAGATCGGCAACAACAGTCGCCACGAACCGGTAGCGGCGACCAAACCGGTAACGATCGGAGCCAGCAAGAGCAACGAGATGTTGCGGAAAATCTGACCGATGGTCAAGAAACTGGTCATGCGCTCGCCCGGCACGATGGTGGCCAACAAGGGATTGACGGCGACCTGCACGATGGTATTGCCGACGCCCAGCAAACCGAAGCCGGCGAAGTACCATCCCAAAGCGCACCCCTCGCCGGCGAGAAACGGCACCGACAAACCGACGCACGTAAAGCCGTAGCCGAGCAAAGCCGTAGCCTTGCGGCCGATGCGGTTCATCAAAGCGGCCACGGGCGTGGAGAGCAAGAGGAACCACAAGAACACCATGGTGGGCAAAAAATTCACGGCACCCTGCTGTGCCGCGGGAAACTCGGCGGCGATGCGGCCGGTGATGGGAGCGACGATGTCGCAGAACCCCATGATGAAGAAACCCGCCAAGACGGGCGCCAACAACCTTTTATCGACTTTCCGAACGTTCATTTCGATCTCTCTGTTTATTCGGGACGCTACGGCAGTCGAGGCGTTCGGCCGCCGCAGTCCGCAATCTATCTTTTACAAAGGTACATTTTTTTCGGCAAAACGGATTCCGGGCCCCGAAAAATTTAAGGCCGAAGGGAAACCGACCGCCGACCGCTACCCAAAAATCCGGCCGCAACCGTTGCCGGAAAGGCCGAAGAACGACAAATTTTGCATCGGAAAGCGAAAGATTGCGCAAATATGGCTATATTTGTAATGATGATACCTACCTGCATACCCCTGATTACGCTACCGCTCGAGGATCCGATCCTCAAGTTCATGCTTATCATGGCCATCGTGCTGGGAGCGCCCCTGCTTCTGAACCGGCTGAAGATCCCCTACCTGCTGGGACTCATCATCGCCGGAGCCCTGATCGGGCCCCACGGGCTGAATCTGGTGCTGCGCGACAGCAGCATCATTCTTTCGGGCACGGCGGGACTCCTCTACATCATGTTCCTGTCGGGACTCGACATGGACATGAACGACTTCAAGCGCAACGGCTGGCGCAGCCTGGTTTTCGGACTCTACACTTTCTCGGTGCCGATGGCCTTCGGCATCGTGGCGGGATATTACATGCTGGGATATCCGCTCCATTCCTCGATTCTGCTGGCGGGACTCTTCGCCTCGCAGACGCTGATCGCCTACCCGATCGTCAGCCGCCTGGGCATCACGCGCGACAAAGCCGTAACGATCGCCGTAGGCGGAACGATCATCACGGACATCCTGGCCCTGATGGTGCTGACGGTGGTGGTGGGTCTCTCGACCGGCGAGGCGGACAACACCTTCTGGATCCGCTTCGGCTGCTCGGTGATCGCCTGCGTGGCGGGCATTCTGCTGCTCTTCCCGCTGCTCGGCCGCTGGTTCTTCAAACACTGCAGCGACAACGTATCGCAATATGTATTCGTACTGGTGATGGTCTTTCTGGGAGCCTACCTTGCCCAACTGGCGGGACTCGAACCCATCATCGGAGCCTTTCTGGCGGGACTGGCGATGAACCGGCTGATTCCGGGCACCTCGCCGCTGATGAACCGCATCGAATTCGTGGGCAACGCCATCTTCATTCCCTTCTTCCTGATCGGCGTAGGCATGCTGATCGACTACCGGGCCTTCTTCCAAAGCTGGGAGAGCCTGCGGGTGAGCGCCGTGATGATCGTGATGGTAACGGCGGCGAAATATCTTGCGGCCTGCCTGACGCAAAAGACCTTTCGGCTGAGCCGCGACCAACGCACGCTGCTGTTCGGACTGAGCAGCGCCCATGTGGCGGCGACGCTGGCGGCCGTGATGGTGGGCTACAATGTGATTCTGGGCTACACGCCCGAAGGAGAACCGATCCGTCTGCTCAACGAAGCGGTGCTCAACGGCACGATCCTGATGATTCTGGCGACCTGCACGATCTCGACCTTCGCGGCGCAACGCGGCGCCCACCACATTGCGATCAAAGGTGCGCAGAGCGCACCCGAACGCGGCACGGGCGAACATGTACTGATTCCCATAGCCCACCGCGAAACGATCGGCGAACTGGTAGGGCTGAGCATCGCACTGACGAAACAAAAGTACCGCAGCCTTTATGCGCTGAACGTGATCGACAACCAAGCCGACGACCCCGAGCTGAAGAAACACGCCGAAAATCTGCTCGAAACGGCCGTAACGACGGCCGCAGCGACCGACATCCACCTTCACAGCCTGCTGCGCTACGATGTGAACATTGTGAATGCGATCGTGAGCGCCGTGCGGGAACGCAACATCCCCGCCCTGGTGCTGGGCATGCACCGAAACACCGCGGGGCCGAACATTCAGATTCCGGGCATAGCGGGAGCGACGACGGCCTCCGCCTTAGGCAAGACGCTGGCGGCCGTGCTGGCGCAATGCTCCGTAACGACGTTCATCTACCGTCCGGTTCAACCGCTGCCGACGGTCAAACGCCACCTGGTCGTAGTGCCGCGCCAAGCGGAGCTGGAAGCGGGATTCCAAGCCTGGCTGCTGCGCATCCGCCATCTGGCGCACGACACGGGAGCCCGGCTGATCTTCCATGCCCCGGCGCAGACGATACAACACCTGCGAGGAACCCGCAACCGCAAAGACATAGCCCACTACGACGTACGAGAAGAAGGATGGGACAATCCTGCGAATCTGCTGCCCGAAGTCCGGGAAGACGACTGTCTCTGGGTGGTGATGAGCCGCCGCGACCGCATCTCCTACCAGGCGGGCATGCACCGCATACCGGCCTATCTGGACGAAACGCTCCGCGGCAACAGTTTCGTACTGGTTTACCCGGTTCAGGCCGGCCACGCCGAACAACAAGGCATATTCAACATGAATTTGGGATGAGAAAATTCACATCCGACCGCGATTTCGCCTTTTTAATTCCCGATTTTTCATTCTATTCTTAATTTCCCTATCTTTGTCCCCGGAATCGCAAAAAGTAAGGACATCATGAGCCTCGTAGCAATCGTAGGACGCCCCAACGTGGGCAAGAGCACCCTTTTCAACCGGCTGGTAGGCCAGCGCAAAGCCATCGTGGACTCCACGGCCGGCACGACGCGCGACCGCCACTACGGCAAAACCGACTGGAACGGCAAAGAATTCTCGGTCATCGATACGGGAGGCTACACGGTCAATTCGGAAGATATCTTCGAAGACGAGATCCGCCGTCAGGTGCTGCTGGCGATCGACGAAGCCGACGTGATCCTCTTTCTGGTGGAAGTAACGACGGGAATCACCGACCTCGACGCCCTGATGGCCGACCTGCTGCGCCGCAGCAGCAAGAAGACGATTCTGGTGTGCAACAAAGTCGACAACAACGACCAGATCTACTCGTCGCACGAATTCTATGCCCTCGGTCTGGGCGATCCCTACTGCATCAGCTCGATGTCGGGAAGCGGCACGGGCGACCTGATGGATGCGATCCTCGAAGCCCTGCCGGCCGAAACGACGACCGAAGAGGACGACGACCTCCCGCGCATCACGATCGTCGGCCGGCCCAACGTAGGTAAGTCGTCGATGACCAACGCCCTTCTGGGCGAAGAACGCAACATCGT
>JAIDKM010000350.1 GCA_029051915.1 Alistipes sp.
ATCACGCTCGGCTGTTCCAAGAACACGGTCGACAGCGAGCATCTGATGGCCCGTCTGGCCGCCGCCGGTTACCGGGTGCTCTCCGACAGCGACCGCACCGATGCCGACACCGTGGTCATCAACACCTGCGGGTTCATCGGCGACGCCAAGCAGGAGTCCATCGACATGATCCTCCGGGCCGTCGAGGCCAAAAAGGCGGGCCGCATCGAACGGTTGTTCGTCATCGGCTGCCTCTCGGAGCGTTACGCCGACGAGCTGCGAGCCGAGATCCCCGAGGTCGACGAATACTTCGGCGCCCGCACCTGGAACGGCATCGTCCGTGCTTTGGGTGCCGCCGAGGCTTCGGAGCTCGCCACCGATCGCCGTCTCACCACTCCCGGCCACTACGCCTACCTCAAGATCTCGGAGGGCTGCAACTGGAAATGCGGCTACTGCGCCATTCCGCTCATCCGCGGGCCCCACGTCTCGGTTCCGATGGAGGAGCTGGAGGAGGAAGCCCGCAAACTTGCGGCCCAGGGCGTTCGCGAGCTGATCGTCATCGCGCAAGACACCACCTACTACGGCATCGACCTCTACGGGCGCCGCATGCTGGCCGAGTTGCTGCGACGACTGTGCCGCATCGACGGCATCGCGTGGATCCGGCTCCACTACGCCTATCCTGCCGGGTTCCCCGACGACGTGATCGAAGTCATGGCCTCCGAGCCCAAGATCTGCAAATATCTCGACATCCCTTTCCAGCACATCTCCGACGCCCAGCTGTCGGCCATGCTGCGGCGGCATACCCAGGCCGAGGCGATGGCGCTGATCCGACGGCTGCGGCAGGCGATTCCCGATCTGGCGCTGCGCACCACGCTGCTCGTGGGCTACCCCGGCGAGAGCGAAGCCGACTTCGCGGAGCTGGAGAACTTCGTTCGCGAAGTGCGTTTCGAGCGGCTGGGAGTCTTCGCCTACTCGGAGGAGGAGGGGACGAATTCGGCCCTGAGGCTGCGCGACGACGTGCCCGACTACGTGAAGC
>JAIDKM010000351.1 GCA_029051915.1 Alistipes sp.
GAAAGTGCATGCTTACGGCATCGAGTTGCAGGCCGCGGTCTCCGTCTCGTTCTCCAAGGATTGGCGCCTCGACCTCGACGGCACCTATTCGTGGACTCCCTCCATCAACGAGGGCGATCCCTTGACACCGGCCGACCGGTCGGTGGGCCGGCAGCTGCCTTACGTTCCCGAGCACTCGGCCGCGCTCACCGGACGGCTCTCGTGGCGCACGTGGTCGTTGCTCTACAAGTGGTGTTGGTACAGCCGGCGGCACACCATGTCGAGCAATGACCTCACGCTGACAGGTTCCCTGCCGCCCTACTTCATGAACAACCTTTCGCTCGAAAAACGTTTTTCGTTCCCGTGGGCCGATCTCTCGCTCAAGGGCGCCGTAAACAACCTCTTCGACGAGGAGTATCTCTCCGTCCTCGCGCGCCCCATGCCGGGCATCAACTTCGAGTTTTTCATCGGGATAACCCCCAAGTGGGGAGGCAGGAAATAGCCGCTTACAGCTTCATGATGTCGCTGATGCCCATGTGTTTGTAGGAGGCGGCGAGTTCTTCGTCGCGGTCGGAGATCACCAGCAGCTTGTCGCCCAGCAGCAGCTGGGCGTTGCCTTTCGGCACAAAGTAGTCGCCGTCGCGGCAGATCATCATCACCAGCGTGTTTTCGGGCAGCGAGATGTCGCGGAGCGTCCGGCCTTTTTCCAGCATGCTCTCGTTCACGGCCACCTCCGTCAGCACCGACTTGATGCCTTCGTGCATGTTGACCGTGAAAGCCGATTCGCGTTCGGCATAGGAGAGCCCCATCATGTTGGCCAGCACGCTCACCGTCGTGCCTTGTACCAGCAGGGAGATGATCGTCGAAAGGAAGACTACGTTGAACAGCAGGTCGGCGTGTTCGATTCCCGCCATCATCGGATAGAGGGCAAAAAGTATCGGCACGGCGCCGCGCAGTCCGACCCACGAAACGTAGAGCCGCGCTTTGGTCGAGAACTTGCGGAACGGCGCCAGACAGAAGAGCACCGAGACCGGCCGGGCCACCAGAATCATGAAGATGCCGACCAGCAGACCGAGCACCAGGACGTCGGGTTGCAGCAGGTCTTCGATTTCGACAAAAAGGCCCAGCTTCAGGAACATGATGATCAGCATGAGCCAAGTGAATCC
>JAIDKM010000352.1 GCA_029051915.1 Alistipes sp.
AACTGTTCGCAGAACGGCGGGCGGCCGTAGACCAGAGAAGGCCCGTTCTCGGGTACGGTGATGCTGTAGCGCCGACTTGCGGACGATGATTCGGGTTCGTTGTGCTGTTTCGACATACTTTATCCGACGTAATTTCGTTCGACGTACGGGCGGCAATAATTATTCCCAAATGCAAATTATCGTCCGGCCGTTGCTGGATTCTCTACTTTTTTGGTACCTTTGTACGTATTTTTCTCAATGTTGAAGAACTGATTATGATGAAAGGTTTCGCAAGCGTGGCGGCCACGGTCGCAATCGTTGCGGCGCTCCTGGCGTCGTGCAGCAAGGATAAGGAAGCGGGCGGCATCCGCTTCGAGCGTTCGGCGCTCTATCTGGCACCGGGAGAGACGGCTACGGTAGCCTTCTCGCTCGACAACATCAAGTCCGGAAGTCTTGCCGTTACCTCCCGACCGGAAGGCTGGGACGATATCACGGTGGATGCTGCGGCCTGCACGCTCTCGGTAACCGCGCCGGTTGCGGCGGCGGACGATACGGATGCTTCGGGTTCGGTGGTGCTGACCGGCGCATCGGCCGGAGACGGCTCGCTTGCGTCGGCGACCCTCTTTGTAGGTCTTGTTCCGACGGTCGACCTGAGCGACAGCCCGGCCAACAGCTACCTGGTCGACCGCAAGCAGACCAACTACCTGCTCGACGCCCTGCACCGGGCCGACCGCTCGGCACTTGAGACGGAAAGCGTCGGTGTAGTCTGGCAGTCGTCCTCGGCGCTGGTGCAACATCTGCAACTGGTGGACGGCAAAGTTTCGTTCTATGTCGATGCCGACAGCGACGACGACACGCAACTTAAGGAAGGAAACGCGCTGATCGGAGCCTACGGAGCCGACGGCACGCTGATCTGGAGCTGGCATATCTGGATTGCGGACTACGATCCTGCCGGAGCGGGCGGTTCGGTGGAGCTGAACGGCCATACGATGATGACCCGCAATCTCGGAGCGCTGGCGAATGCCGATACGGACGACGAAGAGATCCTTGCCTCCTATGGCATGTATTACCAATGGGGCCGCAAGGAACCCTTTATCGGGCCGCTGACCTTCGATGCCTCCAACGGCTCGTCGGCCGCGATGTACAACAACGCCGGCACGCGGGTTTATCTGAAGGTCGAGGCATCGGATGCGGAGACCGGAACGCAACGCTATGCTGTAGCCAACCCGCTGACATTCATTACGGTGGCGGAAAAAGACGCCGACTGGCTGCAAGACGCGGCGGCGGAACGCTGGTCGGAAGAGACCAAGACGCTGTACGATCCCTGCCCTTATGGCTGGCGGGTGGCGCCCGTGTCGGCGTTCCGCGATCTGTCGATCGCCGACGATCTGACGGCCGATGCCGATTATGCTTCGAAATACGGCTGGACGCTTACGGACGGATCCTCCTCCTCGCTTTTTATGGCTGCAGGCCGTCGCACCTGGCTTAATGCTTCGATACAGAACAACTTCGACGAATCGCTGCTGTCGCGGCTCGGGGAGATGCAGCCGTGGGCCGGCTACTATTGGACGGGAGCGGCCGATGCGTCGCTTGCGTCGGCATGCTGCCTTTGGCTGAAAGCCGACGAAGTTGCTGCGAGCGGAGTCTGGGCCGGTCGCCCGATGGGCCGCGCCAACGGCATGCAGGTGCGCTGTGTCCGGGAGGAGTAGAGCCGATGAAAATTGTTACCGCTTGGAAAGAGCCGGGGTTATGCCTGCAATGGTTGTTTTGGATAATATTGGGCAATTACTTCCAAAGTATTGTCAATATAACGTCGAGGAGCGTCCGAGACGCTTTGCCGTATATTCTTCAAATCTTCATAGATTGATTGAAGTTGCTGTTCGTCAGATAGATTGTCTGCATACCATGACAACTCGTAATGCGATATGTTTCCGCTTTTAAGAGGAGCTTTGATGTCGTTGATATGGGACTCTTTAATTTTATAATGGTAGATTCTATACTATGATGCGCGAGAATGCCGTAGTAGTATATATTCTCTTCCAACAGATAGGCATCGATCAGAGCTTGTCCGAAGAATAGTTGTTTGGATGTGTCGCAGGTTATTTTCCCTTGTGCAATAGCACCTTTGATGGGTATTTGTTGCTTTATGGCACACTGCATGATTCCGCGTGTTACTTCGGCAATCGTTTGCAGGCTCTTTTGAGTCGTGTTATTGCTGAATAGAACGATGCTATCGGAAAATTGGGCTAATTGAATATCGGCACGATGGCTTCCGATACATTCGGTGATACCTTTATTGAACTCTGATAGTTGGGATAGCAGATCGCTATGGGCCGTACGAGCAACTCGGTCTTTGAACCCCATTATATCCAAAAATACAACAAAACGGTTCGCTGTGTTTTGGTCCGGTTGTAATTGGAACCCGCTTTCGTCTTCGAAAGCGGATGAAGTTTGATCCAAATCCATAGCGCTATTCTGTTGTTGTTGGGCTAACGGCGTAACAATATACGATGTTGCTCGTGCTGTTTTCACTCTTATTGTCCCCTCGCATTCCCTGTTCTAAAAAATGGGTTTCTACTTTTTTGGCGATATCGGAGGATTGGGCAGTACGATAAATCCACCAGGCTTTGTCTTTCGACACGTTGTGCTCTTTAAACATGCGTCGTTCAACATCGTTCGTAATGCCGATATAGAAATCCGAATAATACCTTTTTCCGCTCTTTGCGAGATGCTGCTGGATTTCATTGATTATTGTCTGAAAATCTTTTGCCATATGCTTATAACTTCATTGTTGTGCAAAACACTTTGCTATTTTCGTATTTTAGAATGATCGTTTCAAGCATACATAAACTCTATGCAAATATACGAAAAGCAGATTAAATACGAAGCATCGAAAGGCAATTATATTGCCAAATATAATTTTGTTTGATTTTATTTGAAAAAGGTGTTTGGTATAACACAAAAAGTCTTAATTTTGTGCTGAAAAGACAAAAATAAGACTTTTTATGCTATTCGAATCCAAGATATGCCGGAACATGGTGGTGCTATGCGCCCTGCTGGGCATGGCCGGAGGATGCGCGAAACGAGAGGCCGGAAGCGACTATGTAACGATCCTTCCGACGATCCGGACGCGAGTGTCGACGCTCGGATTCGAAACGGGCGACCGAATCGGTCTGACGATCGTCCGGGCCTCGGAGACCTATGCGGAGAACCGACCGATGACCTATGACGGAACGGCCTTCCGAGGAGATACGGAGTGGTACGCGGCGCGGCATGAATCCTCGATGCTGATAGCCTACTATCC
>JAIDKM010000353.1 GCA_029051915.1 Alistipes sp.
ACGTAGGGACGGCGGAAGAACTCTTCCAGCAGGTCGCCCATCAGCATGGTCTTCGTGCGTCTCATGGTGCGTCGGATGTTTCGGTCGCGGCCGGTTCTTCGGTCGCTGCGTCGTTGGCCGGGCGGATTTCGCCTCCCTCCACCGTAAAGAGGGCGTATTCGCCGCCCGCTTTGTCCAGGATCGCTTTCAGCCGCGTCGGGTTGCAGTCGGTGATGAATATTTGGCCGAAGCTCTCGTCCGCCACCAGGCGGATCAGTTGTTCCACACGCCCGGCATCCAGCTTGTCGAACAGGTCGTCCAGCAGCAGAATCGGACGTTCTCCGCATGCCTGGGCAACAATGGCGTATTGTGCCAGCTTCAGCGCGATCAGAAATGACTTCTGTTGTCCCTGCGAGCCGTATTTGCGCAGGGGGTAGCCGCCGATCCGCAGCGCCAGGTCGTCGCGGTGAATGCCCGAGGTGGTGAATTCGTTCACCAGGTCTTTCTGGCGGGCGGCTTGCAGGATTTCTTCGAACGGACGTTCGTTGAGTTCCGATTTGTAGTGCAGCTCCACTTGTTCTCGGTCGTCTGACAAAGTCCGGTAATATTCCGCTACTACAGGTTGCAGACGCTCGACGAACGCCGCCCGGGCTGCATGGATTTTCGTGCCGTGTTCCGTCAGCTGACGGTCGTAGATCGCCAGCATCGTTTCATCGGGCCGGGTCTTGAGCAGCCGGTTTCGTTCGGCCAGCACGGCATTGTAGCGCATGACCGTGTGCAGGTAGGTTCGGTCGAGCTGCGAGATGCAGGCATTCAGATAGCGGCGCCGTTCGTCGGCCGAGTCGCTTATCAGGGCGCTGTCCGCGGGCGAGACGATCACCGCCGGCACCAGTCCCACATGGTCGGCCAGCCGTTCGTATTCCTTGCCGTTGCGTTTGAGGATCTTGCCGCCCTTGCGCGAAAAGGAGCAGGCGATGCGTTCGGTTTTCGCTTCGTCGGAAAGGTAGTGCCCTTCGAGCACGAAGCCTTCCGTTCCGTGGAGGATGCTCTGCGCATCGGTCATCGGCAGCGACGACTTGCACATCGAAAGGTAGTAGACCGCATCCACCACGTTGGTTTTTCCGGCGCCGTTGTCGCCCACCAGACAGTTCGCACCGTCGCAGAACGTCAGTTCCTGGCGGGCGATATTCTTGAAGTTGAGCAGCGATAGTTTTTTCAGACGCATGGTCGGGTGCGGTGTTTCACGGAGCGAAGTTACAAAAAATCCCCGACCCGGCATTGTACATTGTGAATAGTTTTGTATCTTTGTGCTTTCCGACGCATTATATTAAATATTTATCGATATGGCAAAACAGCAGGTAGCCGGGCAGGAATCGCTCGGCGAAGCAATGAACCGGACCGAGTTTTTCTTGGAGAAGCACGGTCGTACGATGTCTTATGTGATTCTCGCGCTCTTCGTTCTGGCAGCTCTGGGCTTCGGCTATCGGGCGTTGATCGTCGCTCCGCGTGCCGAGAAAGCCGCCGCACTGATCTCCGAGGCGCAGAACCGTTTCGACTCCGAGACGCCCGATTACGAGCTCGCGCTTTTGGGCGACGCCAACGGCGCCGGCTTCCTCGACGTGATCGCTCGGTATGGGTCTACTCCTTCGGGCAACCTCGCCAAGCATTATGCCGGTATCTGCTACCTGCATATGGGCGATCTGGAGAATGCCGCCGCTACGCTGGCCAAGTTCTCGCCCGTGAAGGGCATTCCCGGACAGATCATCAATGCCCAGAACTTCGGATTGCAGGGCGACGTGGCCGTCGAGTTGCAGGATTATGCCAAAGCCGTCAAATTGTTCCGCAAAGCCGTGAATGCTTCGGACAACAACCTCACGGCTCCCATGTATCTCTATAAGGCCGCTTTGGCCGAGCAGGCGCTGGGCAATGCGCCGCAGGCCGCCGAGTTGCTCGAGCGGATCCTCGCTTCCTACCCCATGTCGATGGAGGCTCGCGAGGCCGAAAAGGCGCTGGGCCGCGTAAACTGATCGTTCGTCGATGGCTACCCGCAATCATAACCTTTCCAAATTCGACGGGCCGCTGCCGTCGGCCGCCGACATGCGCTTCGGCATCGTCGTGGCCGAGTGGAACCGCGAGGTTACGGAGGCTCTGCTGGAGGGTGCCGTGCGTACGTTGAGGGCCGCCGGATGTTCCGATCTGAATATCCAGATCAAGTACGTTCCCGGTACTTTCGAGTTGGCGCTCGGCGCTCAGTTCTTCGCCGAGTATACCGATGTCGACGCCGTGATCGTGCTGGGTTGCGTCGTTCAGGGCGATACGCGTCATTTCGACTTCATCTGCCAGGGCGTTACGCAGGGTGTTACCCAATTGCAGTTGCAGTGGAACATGCCCATCGCGTTCGGCGTTCTGACGGTCAACGACATGCAGCAGGCGCTCGACCGTTGCGGCGGGCGTCTGGGCAACAAGGGGGACGAAGCCGCCGCTACGGCCATCAACATGGTGAAGCTGCAGATCGATATGGATGCCGCTTCGCCCGACCGGGAGCCCGATCGCCGGAATATCAATTAGCATCCCGGATCATCATGCAAAAAGAGTTGCTGCGAACGGCAGCAACTCTTTTTTTGTCTTCGGGAAGCGGACTTATTTCCGGAAAATCCCCAGGTTGTCCAGAAAGACCAGCAGCAGAACGGCCGGGCAAAGGTAGCGCAGCAGAAACAGAAAGAGACTTTCGATGCGGAATCGCAGGGTGCCGCCGTTGGTGATCTGTTTTCGGAGGATCCGCCGGTCAAGCCGCCAGCCGACGAAGATGCAGGTGAAGAATCCGCCTGCGGGCAGCAGGATGTTGGCCGTCAGGAAGTCGAGCGAGTCGAAAAGGTTCAGCCCGCAGATCTTCCAGCCGTTCAGTATGCCTAGCGAGAGCGATGCCAGTGCTGCCAGTACGATCGTGGAGGCGGTCGTCGCCCATGCTGCACCGCGGCGGCTCAGGTGCCATTCTTCGTGCATATAGGCCGTGATTACTTCATGCAGCGAGATCGTCGAGGTCAGCGCCGCCACAACCAGCAGCAGAAAGAAAATCGACGACCAGACCATGCTCAGGGGCATGCCGTTGAAGATTCCGGGCAGGGTGATGAAGACCAGCGAGGGGCCCGACGAGGGCTCGATGCCGACGCTGAAGACCGCCGGGAAGATCGCGATACCGGCCAGCAGGGCGACCAGCGTATCCAGGATCGTTACGTTGAGTGCCGTGTGGCGCAGATTGGTTTCGGGCTTGAAGTAGGAGGCATAGGTTACCATCGTGCCGATGCCGATCGAGAGCGAGAAGAAGGCTTGTCCCATCGCTGTCAGCACGGTCGCCGGGGTGATCTTCGAGAAGTCGGGCTTCAGGAAGAAACGCAGTCCTTCGCCGCCGCCCGGCATCAGCAGCGAATGAACGGCCAGCACAACCAGAATAAGAAACAGCAGGGGCATCAGTACCTTGGCCGAGCGTTCGATTCCCTTTTGTACGCCCAGCGCAATGACGAAGTGCGTCGCTACAATGAAGAGCGCGGTGTAGAGCAGCGGCCGCCACGGGTTCTGAATGAAGCGGTCGAACATCGCCGTGTATTCTTCGGCCGAGGTGTAGCGGGCCAGTTCGCCGGTAACGGAGTGAACCATGTATTCCGCCGTCCAGCCCGAGACTACAAAGTAGAAGCCCAGAATCAGAAATGCCGCCAATACTCCGTTGTAGCCCAGAAAGCTCCACTTTCGATCCAGCTTGCGATAGGCGCCTACCGCGTTGAGATGCGAGGCGCGTCCTACCGAGAATTCGGCGATCATCAGCGGCAGACCGACGATCAGTACGCAGAGTATGTAGATCGCCAGAAAGGCTCCGCCGCCGTTTTCTCCGGCTACGTAGGGGAACCGCCAGATGTTCCCCAGTCCTACCGAGCTGCCCGCCGCGACCAGCACGGCGCTCAGTTTGCCACCCAGTGTGGCTCGTTGCGAGTGGTTCATACCTAATATTAACCTTGTGGTTTTTCTTTGCCGGGCGCTGCGTCGAACTCGTTCGAGCCGGGCCGGGGCAGGAAAATTTCCGATACCTAACCTTGACTTCCCCTCTCCGCCTACCGGATTCCTCTCGCCGCCGCAATCGCTTCGGCCATCGCGAAATCTTCGGGGTAGTCTATGTCCAGCCCTTCGATGCGGTCGATCACCGCCAGGTAGGGTCGGTCGCCGATGCGGCGGTGCCGTTCGCACCAGAGTTTGCGCGGGAAAATAAAAAAGGCGCTCGTCTCGATGTAGACCGGTTCGATGGTCTGCGTGCGGGGTATGTTGTCGAGCGAGTAGTTGAGCGGCCGGCCTTCGTACCAGGCGAAGGTCTGTATTTTTTCGGCGCTGAATGCCGAATCATACTCGCCCGAGCTTACTTTCTCCAGTGCTCCGTCGATCGTCTCCGGACGGATGAACGGCGATGTCGCGTGTGCCAGCACGTAGACGTCGGCTTCTACCTCGGCCGTGAATGCGTCGTATATCTCGCCTCCCAGCGTCGTGTCGCGATCCAGCCGTTCGTCGCGGCGCAGGAATCGCACTCCTTCGGGCAGCAGGGGACGGATGCTTTTGTCGCTGCAGTATACATAGGTCTCGTCGATCCGTTCGCATTGTTGCAGCGCTGCAAGTATATGGCACAGGAGAGGTTTGCCGCCTAATTGCCGGAGGTTCTTGCCTTCGACACGTTGACTGTTCAGTCGAATGGGGACGAATGCTACGGTTTTCATCGGTTTATTGTACTAACAGGTTGCAGCCCCGGATTTCGGCGTGGTCGATGCGGCCTTCGATTTCGAACGAGCCGTCGGGCAATACGCGCCCTACATCTTGCGTTTCGATGAATGCGCACGACCATAGATTGGCCAGATCCGTAATGTTCAGGCCTCCGCGTGCGCCCGCCGGGAGCCGGTCGAACGGGTCGTTTACATCGCGGGTCGTTACCCGCATCCATGCCGGGCAGCGGAAACGGTTGCCGCCTGCCGAGTAGGCTTGCGACGTCAGCTCCGCCATGCCGTATTCCGAGTGTATTTCGTTTACTCCGAATGCGTCGCAGAGTATCTTGTGAAATTCCGCTTTGGGTACTTCTTCCCGATAGCCTTTCATGCCGCCCGTCTCCATAACGATCGTGTCGCGGAGTTTCGGGGCGTACTTTTCGGCCAGATCCCAGAGCGCATAGCTCACGCCCAGCAGGATTTTCGGCTTCGGGTCGGCGACCATATCGCGCAGCAGGGCTTCGTAATCGTCCAGGTAGAATCCGCCCGATCCGCAGTCGCCGATCAGGCGGTCGGCCATGTAGACCAGCGACGAGCCTTTGCGGCGCAGGTAGTTCGGCAGCAGCGCATAAAGGCTCCACCGCGACGGTTCTCCATAGAAGGTGCGGAACGAAGCCCGAAAGGCTTCTTCATAGAGTGCCAGCGAGCGCATCGGGTGCCGCGACGGCGTCATCCCGGTCGTCGCACTCGACGTGAATACGGCTTCCGGTTCTCTTTCGCCGCAGTAGATGTCATGGGTTTTGAAGAGCTCGATCGGCAGACAGGGAATCTTCCGGATGTCGTCTACCTGCTGGGCCTTTACGCCTATGAGCGACAGATACTCGCGGTAGGGAGGGCATTCGACCGCTTGTCGTCGGAATATCTCCAGCGCCAGCCTTTCGAATTCCGCATCGGTGCGTATTCGGAATATGTCATGCCGGTCGGTCATCGGTCGGTTTTTCTTCGGTTGCCTGTTCGCTTGCGCTCGGATTTGGGGATTCCTTGCCGCGTCTTTTCCGGGAATCACGTCTCGGGGCACGGTGATGAACGGAAAGGTGTGCATGCCGCGGGGGTGTTCGAAAACCATAATCGGAACCCGGGAAGGCTCCGATTATGATTTCGCATCTTCTCGCAACCGGTTATTTCTTGCTTTTCGGCGCGAGCATCATGTTCATCTTCTTGCCGTCGAGTTTGGGCATCATCTCTACTTTGGCAACCTCTTCGAGGTCGGTCGCAAAGCGCAACAGCAGAATTTCGCCCTGTTCCTTGAATACGATCGAGCGGCCGCGGAAGAAGACGTAGGCTTTGACCTTCGATCCTTCCTTGAGGAAGTTGGTCGCGTGCTTCAGCTTGAAATTGTAGTCGTGGTCATCGGTCTGGGGGCCGAAACGGATCTCCTTGATCGTAACTTTGACTTGGTTGGCTTTCAGCTCTTTCGCTTTCTTCTTTTGTTGATAGAGAAATTTCTGGTAGTCGGCGATTCGGCAGACGGGGGGATCGGCTTTGGGCGAAATTTCGATCAGATCCAACTCCATCTCGTCGGCCAGGCGCAGTGCGTCGCGGATCGAGAGAACTTGCGGTTGTTCGATGTTTTCGCCTACCACGCGTACTTCGGGGGCTGTGATCTCCGAGTTGATGCGGTGGGGATTCTCCTTGACGGGCGGTCTGCGCCCGGCGATTGCCGGTTTCGGCCGGTTGTTCCCGGGGTTGAACGGCCTCGGCGGGAACGGTTTCGGTGCTGCGATAGTTGTAATGTATTTAAATTGTTACACGTCGGTCGGTGCTCCGGTAGGGGGGCCGTACCGTTACTCTCTTTTCAGTTTGTTGGCTTCCATTTCGGCTTTTACCTGCTCGGTGATACGTTCGCAGAACGCCTCCATCGGCATCTGGCCTTGGTCGCCTTCGCCTTGCGCTCGTACGGATACCAAGCCTTCGGCGGCTTCTTTTTCGCCTACGATCAGCAGGTAGGGTATGCGCTTGAGTTCGTTGTCGCGGATCTTGCGGCCGATCTTCTCGTTGCGGTCGTCGATCTGGGCACGGATGTCGTTCGCGTTCAGGTAGTCGACTACTTTCTGCGCATAGTCGTTGAACTTCTCCGAGATCGGCAGTACCACTACCTGGTCGGGCGAGAGCCACAGCGGGAACTTGCCGCCCGTGTGTTCCAGCAACACGGCTACGAAGCGTTCCATCGAGCCGAACGGCGCCCGGTGAATCATGATCGGGCGGTGTTGTTTGTCGTCGGCTCCTTTGTACGTCAGGTCGAAACGTTCCGGGAGGTTGTAGTCTACCTGAATCGTTCCCAGCTGCCACTTGCGGCCGATGGCATCTTTGACCATGAAGTCCAGCTTCGGGCCATAGAACGCCGCTTCGCCGTATTCCACCACCGTGTTGAGGCCTTTTTCTTTCGTCGCCTGCATGATCGCCGATTCGGCTTTTTCCCAGTTTTCGTCCGAGCCGATGTACTTCTCTTTGTTGTTGGGATCGCGCAGCGAAATCTGTGCCGTATAGTTGTCGAACTTGAGTGTCCGGAAGATGTAGAGTACGATGTCGATCACTCGTTCGAATTCTTCCAGCAGTTGATCCGGGCGTACGAAGAGGTGGGCGTCGTCCTGCGTGAATCCGCGTACGCGCGTCAGTCCGTGCAGCTCGCCCGATTGTTCATAGCGGTAAACCGTGCCGAATTCCGCCAGCCGCACGGGCAGTTCCTTGTACGAGCGGGGTTTCGAGCGGTATATCTCGCAGTGATGGGGGCAGTTCATCGGCTTGAGCAGATACTCTTCGCCTTCGATCGGGGTGTGGATCGGTTGGAAGGAGTCTTTGCCGTATTTGGCGTAGTGGCCCGAGGTTACATAGAGGTCTTTGTTGCCGATGTGCGGGGTGATGACTTGTTGATAGCCGTATTCCTTTTGTACTCCGCGCAGGAATTGTTCCAGGCGGTCGCGCAGGGCGGCACCTTTGGGCAGCCACAGGGGCAGGCCTTGTCCCACTCGTTGCGAGAACGTGAAAAGTTCCAGATCCTTGCCCAGCTTGCGGTGGTCTCGTTTCTTGGCTTCTTCCAGCATCGCAAGGTATTCGTCCAGCATCGATTTCTTGGGGAACGCAATGCCGTAGATGCGGGTCAGCATCTTGTTCTTTTCGTTGCCGCGCCAGTAGGCTCCGGCCACCGAGGTCAGCTTGATCGCCTTGATGTAGCCCGTGTTGGGGATGTGGGGCCCGCGGCAGAGATCCGTGAAGGCTCCGTTGGTGTAGAACGAGATCGTGCCGTCTTCCAGATCCGAGATCAGTTCTACTTTGTATTGGTCTCCTTTCTCCGTGAAGGTCTTCAGCGCTTCGGCTTTGGGTACTTCGCGGCGGATGAGTTCTTCTTTGTTGCGGGCGAGTTCCTGCATCTTCTGTTCGATCTTTTCCAGATCGGCTTCGGTGATGGGTGCCGGGCTGTCCACATCATAGTAGAATCCGTTTTCGATGGCCGGGCCTATGCCGAACTTGATTCCCGGGTAGAGGGCTTCGAGGGCTTCGGCCAGCAGGTGCGACGACGTGTGCCAGAATGCGTGCTTGCCTTCGGGGTCGTCCCATTTGTAGAATTTGACCGAGGCATCTTCCTCGATCGGGCGCATCATGTCGACGGTTGCGCCGTTTACCGAAGCCGCTAAAGAGTCGGCAGCTAAACGAGGGCTGATGCTCTCCGCGATCCGGTAGGCTGTCGTTCCCTGTTCGAACTCGCGTTGGGAGCCGTCGGGAAATGTGATTTTGATCATTGTGTTTGTAAGATTGGTTTTCGGGGCCTCGGGCGCTTCCACAATTACGAGACGGAATACGTCGTCGGTCGTCCGTACGTTGCAAAGTTACGATATTTCTCTTTACTTCGTTGCTTTTCAGTCAGAAATTCTACTCTTCTTTCTCCGGCCGGGGGCGTTCTCTCTGCGGATTGTCGCGCGTCTCCCGGTTGTTGCGTTCCCGCTCGCGTTCCCGTTCGGCCCGGGGCAGGGGATCGGATGTCCACCGGGCCCAGGCGCGGCGTTTTTCCACAAGGTCCGTCGCCATGTAGATCGCGTTGCGCATCGACTGGGCGTCTGCTTTGCCTTGGCCCGCTATGTCGAAGGCCGTGCCGTGGTCGGGCGAGGTGCGTACGGCCGCGAGTCCCGCCGTGAAGTTCACTCCGTCGGGCGAAAGGCTCTTGAACGGCGCCAGCCCTTGGTCGTGGTACATCGCCAGGATGCCGTCGTAGCGCGTGTATCCGTCGCCGGCAAAAAGTCCGTCGGCTGCGAAGGGCCCGAATGCCAGGATGCCTTTTTCGTAGGCTTCCGCGATCGCCGGGCGGATGATCTCTTCTTCTTCGGTGCCCAGAAGTCCTCCGTCGCCCGCATGGGGATTGAGTGCCATCACGGCTATGCGGGGTTCTACGATTCCGAAGTCGGCGATCAGCGTGCGGCGCATCGTCTCCAGATTCTTCACGATCTTCTCTTTCGTGATGTTGCGGCTGATTGCCGATACGGGGATGTGTTTCGTTACCAGGCCGATGCGCAGGATGTCGCTGCACATGATCATCAGCGGTTCTCCTTCCAGTTCGGCTCCAAGATACTCCGTGTGGCCCGTGTAGCGGAAATCGTCGCTTTGTACCGTCTCTTTGTCGAACGGCGCCGTTACCAGCGCGTCGAGGTGCCCTTCTTTCAGTTCGGCCACGGCCCGGCGCAGGGCTTCCACCGCTGCACGGCCCGCTTCGGGCGTCGCTTTTCCCGGGGTTATCTGTTCCGTTTCGCCGCAGGCTACAAGGTTGACTTTTCCCCGGCGCGCTTCGTGCGCCGATACGATCGGATTGAATTGCGTCTCTTCCGCGTCGGCGATCGTCTTGCGGTAGTAGTCGGCCGCTTTGGGCGAGCCGTAGATTATCGGGGTGCAGAGTTCGGTCATGCGGGCGTCGGCGAGCGCCTTCAGAATGATTTCCCAGCCGATGCCGTTCGGATCGCCTTGGGCGATGCCTATTTTGAGTCTGTGTTCGGACATATCTGTGTTTTCGGTCGGCAGAGAATCTTTCTGCCCTTGCTTTCTGTTCTAAATTACAAAGATAGATAAAAAACACAAAACGAATCGCTTTCGTTGCGAAAAGTTTGCCGGGCCCGATTTTTTTGTCGAAGAATTTGCGGGGCGATTTCTTGGACTTGTCGCCGGCGGCCCGGTCGTACGATCTCTCTTCTTTCTGCCTCTGCCGCTCCTCGTTACTTCATGTTCGCCCGTCGTCGGAATTCCGCACAGACGATGCCCGTCGCCATCGCTACGTTGAGCGACTCCGTGGTGCGGCGGTCGGCCGGGTAGGGCGGGATCAGCAGTTTGCGCGTTACTTCGCGGGCCGTCTCCGGACGTACGCCGCGTCCTTCGTTGCCCATCACCACGATGCCGGCTTGCGTCAGCGGCGTTTCGTACAGGTCGTCTCCTTCCAGAAAGGTGCCGTAGATCGGTATGCCTCGGCCGGACGCTTCGCGGAGCAGGTGCGGCAGGTCGGTGTAGTGTACCCGCACGCGCAGGATCGCTCCCATCGTCGCTTGCACCACTTTGGGATTGAAGCAGTCGGCCGTTCCTTCGGAGCATACCACATCGCGGATGCCGAACCAGTCGGCCAGCCGGACGATCGTGCCCAGGTTCCCCGGGTTCTGCACTTCGTCCAGGGCCAGTACCAGTTCTTCGGACGCACGCACCGTGCTCAGGTCATGATGGGGTATCTCCACCAGCGCCAGCGAGTTGCTCGCCGTCTTGAGCTGCGAGAGCCGTTCCATGTCTCGCGGCGTTACGGTCTCCGTTTCGGGCCCGTCGAAGACTCCTTCCAGCGCATAGATCTTGCGGACGCGCAGCGACGACGAGCGGATTTCGCCTATGAGTTTTTCGCCTTCGGCTACGAAAAGCCCGTGTTCCGTGCGGCCTCGTTTGTCGGCCAGCGCACGGACAAGTTGTATTTCGGCTTTGGTCATCTTCGTTTTTCTATCGTAAAGGTTCGCCCTTCGGTCGCCGCATAGGTTTCCGGGAATAGCCGGCGGGCTTCGGCCACCAGTTCTTCTTCATCTTTGTAGCGCGACGAGTAGTGGCCGATCACCAGCCGCCCGGCTCCCGCCTTGAGGGCAGCCCGGGCCGCATCTTCGGTCGTCGAGTGGCCTCGCTGCGCCGCCGTCTTCTTCTCGGCCGCAGCGTAGGTCGCTTCATGGTAGAGCAGGTCGACGCCCGCCGCCAGCCCGGCCGCTTTGGGCGAGCGGGCCGTGTCCGACAGGTAGGCGTAGGCCCGGGGGCGGTAGGGCTCGTAGGTCAGTTCCGCGTTGGGTATTACTTCGCCCGTGTCGAGTTCTACTTCTTCGCCTCGTTTCGCCGCCGCAATCTGGGCGATCGACAAGTCGTATTTCGCAATCTTGAATTTGTCTACGTTCAGCGGCGGTTTCTTTTCTCGGAACAGAAATCCCGACGTCGGTATCCGATGCCGCAGCGGTATGCTCCAGATTTCCAGCGTCCGGTTTTCCAGCAGCAGTTCGTGTTTCGTCGTGCGGATCTCGTGCCACTCCGGTTCGTAGGGCAGGTCGCGGTCGAAGTAGCGCAGGTGCGCTTCCAGAATCTCTCCGAACGGTGCCGGCGCATAAATCGGCAGGGGTGTCCGGCGGCCGTAGAGTCCCAGCGTCGAGAGCAGCGGAAAAAGCCCGTATACATGGTCTCCGTGCAGATGCGAGATGAATACGGCCCGCAGTTTCAGCGGATTGATGCCCGTGCGGATCATCTGTTGTTGCACACCTTCGCCCGCGTCTACCAGATAGTATTGTTCATGAACATTCACCGCCTGCGCCGACGGATGGCGGGTGGCGGTCGGCTTGGCCGAGGCGGAACCCAGTATCGTTACCGAGAAGCTCACCGCGGCGTCCTTATCTCAGCAGGAAACGTTCGCAGTCCAGCGCCGCCACGCAGCCCGATCCGGCCGCCGTGATCGCTTGCCGGTAGTGGGGATCTTTCACGTCGCCCGCCGCGAATACTCCTTCCACCGAGGTCTTCGAGCTTGCGCCCTCTACCTTGATGTAGCCTTCGGCGTCCAGCGCCAGTTGGTCGGCGAAAAGTTCCGTGTTGGGATGGTGGCCGATCGCCAGGAAGAATCCCGCGATGTCGATCTTCGTCTCCGAGCCGTCGTTCTTGCGCAGCAGGGCGCCCGTTACGCCCGTCTCGTCGCCCAGTACTTCGGCCGTGTTGTGTTCGAAGAGCACTTCGATGTTGGGGGTCTTGAATACCCGTTCCTGCATCGCTTTCGAAGCCCGCAAGTGGGGTTTGCGGACAATCATGTATACTTTGTTGCAGAGCGACGCCAGGTAGGTCGCTTCTTCGCAGGCGGTGTCTCCGCCGCCCACCACCGCCACGTCTTTTTTGCGGTAGAAGAAACCGTCGCACGTCGCACAGGCGCTCACGCCTTGTCCGCGGTATTTGGCCTCGGAGGGGAGCCCCAGGTACTTCGCCGTCGCGCCCGTCGCTATGATCAGGCTCTCGGCCTTGATCTCTTTCGTGCCGTCGACGATCACGTGGAACGGCCGCGACGAAAGGTCGACGTTCGTGATGACGCCCGTGCGGATGTCGGCTCCGAAGCGTTGGGCTTGTTTGCGCAGGTCGGCCATCAGTTGGTTGCCGTCCACTCCTTCCGGGTATCCCGGAAAGTTTTCCACTTCGGTGGTCGTCGTCAGCTGGCCGCCCGGTTCGATTCCTTCGTAGAGCACCGGCCCCAGGTTGGCCCGCGACGTGTAGATGGCAGCCGTGTAGCCCGCCGGGCCGCTGCCGATAATCAGTACCTTTACTTCTTCCATATTCGTTTTTTTATTCGTTCGTTTTCAGTCGACGGGCTCCGACTTCCGGATCGGAAAATTGCGGTTCGGCTTGACGTTTCATTCCGATAGGCGGTTACCTGCCATTTTCGTTCCGAATCCTCTCACGGCACGGTAGTCGGCTTGTTTTTCCGCTTCGTCGTCGCTGTCCGCTCCGTAGCTCACGGCCATTTCGGGCGAGCAGTCGCGGTCGCGGTCGGCGTCGGTCGTGCGGCGCATCGCCGCGTGGGCGTTGCGGCCCGCTTCGATCGCTGAGGCGATCTCTTCGGACGTGGGTGCGTGCCCCAGCAGCGAAGCATAGAGTCGTTCCGCCCAGCTGCGAGCGTATTCCGCATAGTGGAGATGAAATATCCGGAACCGGTTGTCCGTTTCGGCCAGATCTTTCAAGCGGCCGGCTTCGATGTCGGCCACGATCGCATCCGTTTCTCGTTTGGTTATGTATTGGCCCGCAACGTCTATCCAGCGTCCTGCGCCGTCATAGCGGGGATCCGGGGTTCCTCCTTCCAGCATGGCGCCCAGCGCGGCCACGATCGCCTTGTCGTAGAGCTTCACCCCGCGTTGCAGGGCCGTCTTGGCGATGACGGCTTTGTTGTAGACGTACTGCGAGGCTTCGGGAGCTTGTTCTTCGAGCAGATGGAGCGCATCCACGGCCCGGAGCATGTCGCCCGTTACGCAAGGGTTGTATTCCGCATAGTCGATCACGTCGCGGTTCACCGTGCGGCCGTCGCGTTCGGGCCACTTGCCTATGTCGCGCACCGTGCCGTAGTTGGTCAGGTTGGCGCCCGGCATCAGGTGCGTCCGGCCCTCCTTCTCGATCAGATAGGAATAGGGGAAGATCGCCGTGTCATGGTGAGCCGAGTGGTGCCCTTTCACCATCGTGAAGGCTCCTTCGACGGCCGGCGACATCACATAGGCGCCGCTGGCGAACTTGCAGCCGCGACGGTGTACCGCCTGGTGTACGGCGCCGCATTTGAATAGGTGGTTGCTCTGGTTCGAGCCGCTTCCGGCGTTGAAGAACGAGAACATGCCCGCAATAAGCAGCGACGACTTGTGATGCGAGACGGTGCAGGGGCCGGCGAAGATCGCTGCCGCTTCGCCGTTTTCGCAGTGCGAGTTGGCAAAGAAGAGCGATTCCGAGGCCGTGAATCCTTTGTCCAAGCGGCAGTTTTCGCCTGCAAAGCAGCGTTCGAGGGTCGTGCCGTTGTCTATGCGGCAGTTTTCCGCCGCTATGAAGTCGTAGGCCTTGACATCCGCTCCGATGCGGGATCCGTCGCACAGGGTTCCGTTTTCCAGCATCGTCGCTCCCTCGATCTGCACCTCGTCGCCCAGGCGTACCTCTCGGATCAGACGGGCTCCCACGATGCGGCAGTTGCGGCCTGTCTCGCCCATCTCCGATGCGCGGCTCTCGGCATAGGCGTCGACCATCTCTTCCAGGGCTTCGATCAGTCGCGGACGATGGCGGTAGACAGCCATCAGGTAGGCTGCCTGCGCCGACAGCCGGTCGCAGATTTTCACCGTGCGACCGCCGCATTCGTTCATCGTGGCCACCGCCGCTCCGTTGCCGAACGTGCTCCGGCGGCGGCATTCCAATATCGTCGTGCTCTCGACCAGCGTTCCTGCGCCCAGGCGGTAGTTGCGGACGCGCGAGCGGTAGACGCGGGCTCCGCTGGCGATCTCCACGTTTCCTTCCAGGCGGCATTGTTGCAGTTGCGAGGGGTCGAAATCTTCGCTCACAAGTATCTGCGACCATGCTTCGGCCGAGGCGCCGAGTGCTTCCGCGGCGGCTATCTCGGCTGCGGTCATCTTTCTGAGGTGGGACATTCGTGTATTTTTAAAGCAGTTGCAAATATAGCGATTCGCCACCAATAAAAAAAGATGAAAGGTTTTTCCTCTCATCTTTTCTTTCGGGCGGAGAGAATCCGCCGGACGTTTGCTTAGTGGCAGTTGCAGTGGCCGTCATGATCGCCGCCGCCGCAGTCATGATCGCCGCCGCACGATCCGCACGAGCAGTGTCCTTGCAGGTCTTCGGGCGTTACGTCGCGGACGCTCACCACTTCTACTTCGAAGTTGAGCGTCTTGCCGGCCATCGGGTGGTTGAAGTCCATCTTCACGGTCTCTTCGCCCACTTCTTTCACGATGCCCATCATGCGGTTGCCTTGCGCATCGCTCATCGGGACTTGCGAGCCTTCGAAAAGGATGTCTTCGGCTACCTTGCCGTCCACCATGAATATGTTTTTCGGCAGGTCGACGATCGCCTCCGGAATCAGCTCTCCGTAGCCGTCCGCAGGGCTGAGCGTGAACGACACTTTGTCGCCCGGTTCCTTGCCTTCGATGGCCGCTTCGAATTTGGGCAGGAGCATGCCTGTTCCGAAGATGAATTCGAGCGGCTGCCCCGGACGCGACTGATCGGCGATCTGCCCGTCCACGGTCAGCTTGTAGTCTACGCCGACCATTTTGTTTTGTTCTGCTTTCATTGCGTTGCGTTATTATATGCCGACAAAGTTAGTCGAAAATCTTCGGCTCTCAAAATTTATTCCGCATTTATGCAGCACAGGTTGCGGTCTCCGTATCCGTTGTCGATTTTCGATACATAGGGGAAGAACTTCGCTTCGCGGATCCACGCCAGCGGATAGGCCGCTTCTTCGCGCGTGTAGGGATGCGTCCACTCGCCGCACAGCTCCGGTGCCGTGTGGGGGGCGTTCGCCACTACGTTGTCCGCTTGGCCGACGGAGGCTTCGCATTCGCGTTTGATCGCCACCAGGGCTTCTATGAAGCGATCCATCTCGGCTTTGGGTTCCGATTCCGTCGGTTCGACCATCAGCGTCTCGTGTACCGGGAACGAGAGGGTCGGGGCATGGAATCCGTAGTCCATCAGGCGGTGGGCTATGTCTCCGCAGTCGATGCCGTAGTCTCGTTTGAACGACGTCAGGTCAAGGATCATTTCGTGTCCCACGCGGCCCGTCTCGCCCGAATAGTAGGTGCGGTACTCTTTCGCCAGGGCCGACGACATGTAGTTCGCGTTCACGATCGCCATCTCCGTCGCTCGGCGCAGGCCCGCTTCTCCCAGCATCTTGATGTAGCCGTAGGTGATCGGCAGCAGCAGCGCCGAACCCCACGGGGCCGACGCCACGGCCGTGATGCCTTCGTCGCCGCCCGTCGCCATGATCGGATGCGAGGGCAGGAACGCCCGCAGGTGTTCCGCCACGCAGATCGGGCCTACGCCCGGGCCTCCGCCGCCGTGGGGCATCGCGAAGGTCTTGTGGAGGTTCAGGTGGCAGACGTCGGCTCCGATGTAGCCCGGATTGGTCAGTCCCACCTGGGCGTTCATGTTGGCTCCGTCCATGTAGACTTGTCCGCCCGCATCGTGGACGATCTCCACGATCTCACGGATGCGGCTCTCGAATACGCCGTGCGTCGAGGGGTAGGTAACCATCAGACCGCACAGTTCCGTGGAGTGTTCTTGGGCTTTGGCTGCCAGATCCGCCACGTCGATGTTGCCTTTTTCGTCGCAGGCCACCGTTACGATCTTCATGCCCGCCATCGCCGCCGACGCAGGGTTGGTTCCGTGGGCCGACGCCGGGATCAGCACTACATTGCGGTAGCCTTGTCCGCGGCTTTGGTGATAGGCCCGGATCACCATCAGACCCGCGTATTCGCCCGCCGCTCCCGAGTTGGGTTGCAGCGAGCAGGCCGCCAGCCCCGTGATCGTCGCCAGGTCTTCTTCCAGTTCGCGGATCAGTTGCATGTAGCCTTCGGCTTGGTCGGCCGGGGCGAAGGGGTGCATGTTTTGGAATCCCGCCAGCGAGAGGGGTTGCATGAGCGCCGCGGCGTTGAGTTTCATGGTGCACGACCCCAGCGAGATCATCGAGTCGGCCAGCGAGATGTCGCGGTGTTCCAGTTTCTTGATGTAGCGCATCAGGGCGCTCTCCGAGCGGTAGCTGTTGAATACCGCTTCTTGCAGATAGGGGCTCGTGCGGCGCAGCGGGGCCGGTATGCAGCTCTCCGTTACAGGTTTCACCGCCTTGATCTTCTTGCCTTTGGCCGCCGCAAAGATGCGGATCACTTCTTCGATTTCGGCCGGGGTCGTTACTTCGTCGAACGACATGCGCACCGTCCCTTCCGAGGGGTAGTGGAAGTTGATGCCGCATTCCAATGCCAACGACTGTACCACGGCGGCTTCGGCTTCGACTTCCAGCGTGTCGAAGAATTCCCGCGACTTCAGTTCGTAGCCGGTCTCTTCCAGTGCCCGGGCTACCGTCAGGGCGGCACGGTGGGCTGTCTCGGCTGCTCGGCGCAATCCCTCGGGGCCGTTGTATATGCAGTAGAATCCCGTCATCGAGGCCATCAGGGCCGAAGCCGTGCAGATGTTCGAGGTCGCACGTTCGCGTTTGATATGTTGTTCGCGCATCTGGAGCGCCATGCGCAGGGCCCGGTTGCCCAGGCGGTCTACCGATACCCCGATGATGCGGCCCGGCATGTTGCGTTTGTAGGCTTCGCGCGTGGCCATGTAGCCTGCTGCGGGGCCTCCGAATCCCATCGGCGTGCCCAGTCGCTGGGCCGAACCCACGGCTATGTCGGCGCCCCATTCGCCCGGGGCTTTGAGCAGGGCCAGCGACAGCAGATCGGCCACGGCCGTTACCAGTGCTCCGCGGGCGTGGGCCGCCTCCGCGAAGGCGGCGTAGTCGCGTACCGTTCCGTCGGCCGCAGGATATTGTACGATCGCTCCGAATTCGCGGCCCGTGAATTCGTATTCGTCGTAGTCGTCCACGATCAGTTCGATTCCGAACGGTTCGCTGCGCGTCAGCAGTACGTCGAGCGTCTGCGGGAAAAGGTTGCGGTCTACGAAAAGTTGGTTGCGGCCTTCTTTCACCGCTTCGCGCGTGCGCAGCGAGTACATCATCGCCATCGCTTCGGCTGCTGCGGTGCCTTCGTCCAGCAGCGAGCAGTTGCCGATCTCCATGCCCGTCAGCGAGATGACGGCGGTCTGGAAGTTCAGCAGGGCTTCCAGGCGGCCTTGCGATATTTCGGCTTGATAGGGGGTGTAGGAGGTGTACCAGGCCGGGTTTTCGAATACGTTGCGCACCACGGCGGCCGGCACGGCGCAGGGGTAGTATCCCATGCCGATGAACGAGCGCAGCGGGCGGTTGCGGTCGGCCAGCATGCGGATGTGGGCGGCGAATTCGTATTCGCTCATCCCTTCGGGCAGGGCCAGCGGTTTCTTCAGACGGATCGAGGCGGGGATCACCTGGCCGATCAGTTCTTCGACCGACTTCACGCCGATCACGTCGAGCATCGCTTTCAGCTCCGTTTCGTTGCTCACGCCGATGTGGCGCGTTGAAAAGTTGTCGAACATATTATCTCTTTTGATTTTGAAATTGCGTCGGTATTTGTCAGTATTTGAAGCTGCTTCCGCCGATGAATTCGCGGAGGATCGACGTCGGCGGTATTTCGTCGGGCGGTATGGGGATGAAGTTGTCCAGGAAGTCGAGCATGCGGCGCGCTTCGTCGTATTCGGGCACCGTGTCGGGTACTTCGCGCAACATCTTCTCCGCGTAGGGTCGCAGCACCGATATTTCATAGAAGAGCGACGAGTTGAGCATCACGTCGGCATTTTCTTGATAAGGGAAGATGTGTTTTTCTTCTCCGCGGCGGACGCTCGGCCAGCGTGCCAGGGTCGCCAGGGCATCGGCTCCCCGTTGGCGGCTGTCCCGTACCAGGCGGCGCAGCAGCCGGTTGTCGGTCGTGGCGATGCGCGAAAGGTTGTCCATCGCCACCGACGTGAAGCACGAGATGTAGATGCGGAACTTCTGCGAGTCGGGGATCGAAGGCGTCAGCCGGGGGTTGAGTCCGTGAATCC
>JAIDKM010000354.1 GCA_029051915.1 Alistipes sp.
AACTCGCCCGCCTACTGGGTATGTCCGAAGCCTCGCGGCCCGAAGATTTCATTACGGCTCTCGTTCGCTTGCAGGAGGCCTGCGGCGTAGCGGACTTGAAGATGTCCAACTACGGCATCACGCCCGACGAGTTCGAGACCTTCATGCGCAACACGCGCGAAGTGATGGGCATCATGTTCACGGCCGACCGGGTGCAAATGACGGATGAAGACATCGTACGGATATTTGCAGAATCTTACAAATGATGGATAACCGAAAAAGCATGACCCGCCGCGAAGCCCTCAAAAAGATGGGTGCGGTAGCGGCAGGGATAGGACTGGGCATCGGCGGCGTGCATGCCGCCGATGTACTGGGGTTGTCGAACAAAGAGAAACCTATGAAGGCAGTGGCAATCAACGGCAGCGCACGGCGCGACGGCAATACGGCGGATATGCTGAATCTCGTATTGGGCGAGCTGGAAAAGGAGGGGTGCGAGGCGGAACACATTCAGTTGGCGGGTCATACCATCGCCCCTTGCAAAGCCTGCTTCGCCTGCGCTGGAAAGGGTAATTGCGTATTCGGCGATGATATGTTTCAGGAACTTTACCGAAAGATGACCGAGGCCGATGCCATTATCCTTGGCTCGCCGACCTATTCCGCCGACGTTTCGTCTATGCTCAAAGCGGTCATCGACCGTGCGAGCGTGGTCAGCGATACCAATCCGGGCATGTTTCGCCACAAGGTTGGCGGTGCGGTGGCCGTTGCCCGAAGAGCCGGAGCCATGAACGTCATCGACACCATCAACCGGTTCTTTCTCAACAAGGAAATGTACGTCGCAGGTTCCACTTACTGGAACATCGCCTACGGACGTCTGCCCGGCGAAGCGATAAACGACGCGGAGGCTGTCGCCAACATGAAGAATCTCGGACAGAATATCGCGTGGCTGTTGAGTCGGTTGAAGTAGTTCGCTCGTTCTACCGTGGTTCGGAGGTCGGCCTACGGTTCAGAAAAGCAGGTTGCAGAACAGCCGGAATACTCCCACGACGATCATCTTCACGACGTTCCAGATAAATCCGAGCAGAGCCGCGAGCCATTTCATATCCCAAAGGTTAGGAATTATTTCTTTCGGGGCCGCCGTGTTCGATATTTAATATGAAAGCCGCTTGCAAGTATCTTGCAGGCGGCTTCTTGTCCGGTGCGAGTTGTCTTCATACCCCCCCCCGGTTTCGGGCCGACACCGGGATTTTACGTCGGTATGGTTGTTTTGTGTCTTCTGCTTGCCGCAGGGGCGCTTGCG
>JAIDKM010000355.1 GCA_029051915.1 Alistipes sp.
CATTTCGAAAGCCGTTTGTCCGCGCAACATTTGTCGAACAAGCCTCCCCCGGCAAGCCCGGCCGTAGAAAATTTCGTCCGTTTTATGTTGTTATTTCCAATAAATTACATAACTTTGCAAGCATAAATATTTCTCTTACGGAGAGAAATAGTCTGTTGCACAACATCTTATCTTGTTTTTCATTCTCTCCGTCAACCGATCGAAACTGCCTGTCCGACCTGCGTCTCCGCCCGCTCCCGTTTATTCTGCACCTACCGATGATCGCGATCGGATAATCGACTTTTGCTGAAAAACGCGATTTGCAGGCGACTCGATCCGACAAAAAAAATTCTCCTCCAAGACGATCTTTCTTGAAGGAGAAATGCTGAACCGGCTGAGCTGGAATTACAGAGCGTTCAGAATCCTGCTGTTCGCCTTGTCGACGGCCGATGTATCCAAAGAAGCGAGATAGATCCGGGTGGTCTTCTCCGAATCGTGCCCCATTGCCTCGCTGATGGTCGCAAGCGGAATGTTCCTGTTCCTGGCAATGGAAGCCCATCCGTGGCGAGCGACGTTGCTGGTCAGAGGAACGCTCAATCCCAATTTTTCTCCGAGTTTCTTCAACTTGTCGTTGACCAAATGCGCCGCATTCCTGTACTGCCGGCGAGCGTCGGCATTCATGTCCCGGATTATCGGCAACAGATAAGGTGTGCCGTTCGTATTGTATTTGCTGACGATCTCCTGCATGGGCTTTTCCCATTT
Organism: Alistipes sp.; assembly: GCA_029051915.1. Lineage (GTDB taxonomy): Bacteria > Bacteroidota > Bacteroidia > Bacteroidales > Rikenellaceae > Alistipes. The sequence continues at coordinate 742 of JAIDKM010000355.1, forward strand.
GATGAACAACTGCTGCCCGGTCTTCTGCCTGCGATAAGAGAGTATGCCGTTCTGCAAATCTTTCTTCTTCAGGTAAGCCATGTCGACGAACGACATTCCTCGGGTATAGAAGGAGAACATGAAAATGTCCCGAGCGAAATCCATCGCCGGAGACCGGGACAAATCCAGATCACGGATCTGACGGATGACATGCAAGGGAACGGCCCGCTTGATCGTTTTGCCGATGCCCGTGTAGACGTACTTGAACGGCTCGCGCTGGAGGGTCATCTTCTTTTCGACGGCCCGGTTATAAATGGCCCGCAAACCCCGCATGTAGTAGGAGGAGGTATTGGGACATACTCCTCTCGATTTGAGATAAGTTTCATACTCGATCATCAGGTCGGAGTCCACCTCCTCCCAAGCCACCTCGTTTTCCCCGCGGAAACGCCCGAAACTGTTCATGATGGTCGCGTAGCGTTCGCTTGTACGGTTTTTCCCGATCTGTCTGAGCTGCCCGATGAGCTTTCGAGCAAAAGAGAGAAAGCCTTCGCAGGCCGAAGGCGCAAGATAGAGTGCGGCCACGTCTGCGGCGGTATAGCCCTCGCCCGCACGATCCAGCAGATCGATGATGCGTTCCAATCGGTTTTTGTCCTCCGCAATCCGGCTCCTCAATGCCACGAGGTAAGCGCGTCGAGGCCCCTCGCAATTCGACAGGAGGACTCCTGCATGCAACGCACTCCACTCCGACGCAAATAATTTATGACCGCTGTTGATCTGCCGGGCTATGCGATTGTGGATGATTCGATAGAACAATGCACCTTCCCGATCCGAGACAGAAGAGGTTCGGAATTTTACTTTTACGGTTGCCATACGTTTGTTATCTTAAAAAATTGCCAGGCAAGGTAACGAGGAAGCATACAATTCTATATTGGACCCCGATAACGCTGGAAGATCCGAGCGGTAGGCGACGGCGCACTGCTCCAACGAAAAAGCGACGGCTTTCGCCGTCGCTTTGTTTATTCTATGGCCCGAACCGCCGAGCAACCGGCAGCGCACACTGCTCGTCCGCCGCGCCGCGCAACCGGCAGCCCGCGCCGGAGGGCTCGGGACGCCAAAACGGATCAGTGTTCGATCGTTCCGATCGCTTCCGGATCGTGTTTGTATTTGAATACCAGCGCAAAAACGATCGCCACACATAGCGCGTAGCCCGCAAATACGAGCCACGAGGCCGACCAGCCGGCCGTCTGTTCCGCGATCGTCGGTTGCGAGTAGACCAGCTTGTCGACCACGGCTTGCGCTCCGAGCGTTCCGATCGTGGCTCCGATGCCGTTGGTCATAATCATGAAGAGTCCCTGCGCCGAGGAGCGGATCGTCGTGTCGGTTTCTTTGTTCACAAAGAGCGAGCCCGAAATGTTGAAGAAGTCGAACGCCACACCGTATACGATCATCGAGAGGATGAACATCCACACGCCGGCGCCGGGGTTGCCCAGTCCGAACAGGCCGAAGCGGAGTACCCAGGCGAACATGGCCATGAGCATCACGTTTTTGATCCCGAATCGTTTCAGGCAGAACGGGATCAGCAGGATGCAGAGCGTCTCCGAAACCTGCGACAGCGAGATCAGCGCATTGGCATGGTTGGCGCCGAAGGTCGAGGCGTATTCGGGAATGTCGCGGAACGACGTGATGAAAGGGTTGGCGAATCCGTTCGTTATCTGGAGCGAGACTCCCAGCAGCATCGAGAAGATGAAGAACAGCGCCATTTTCTTTTGTTTGAAAAGGGCGAAGGCCCGCAGGCCGAGTGCTTCGACCAGGCTCTTTTTCTCATCGCCGCGGCTCACGGGGCAGTCGGGCAACGTTACCGCATAGAGTGCCAGCGCCGTACCCAGCACGGCACATTGTACGAATTGCATGTACGTCGTCTGGAATCCGGCGACGTCGCACACGAGCATCGAGCAGATGAAGCCCACGGTACCCCACACGCGGATCGGCGGGAACGACTTCACGGTGTCGAGTCCGCCGCTTTCGAGTACGCTGTAGGCTACCGAGTTGGACAAAGCGATCGTCGGCATGTAGAACGCCACGCTCAGCGCATAGAGCGTGAAAAGGGTTCCGAACTGCACCCCCGCGCCTGCCGACCACGCATAGTAGCCGGCGCTTCCCATGAATAGGGCGGCCAGCAGGTGGCACAGTCCCAGCAGGCGTTGGGCCGGTATCCAGCGGTCGGCTACGATGCCGACGACGGCCGGCATGAAGATCGACACGATGCCCTGCATCGCATAGAAGATACCGATGTGGGCCGACAGACCGGCTTCGACCAGATACGTCCCCATCGACGTAAGATAGGCTCCCCAGATGGCGTACTGGAGGAAGTTCATGACTATAAGACGGAACTTGATACCCATAGGCGTATAGTTTTTTGTTGTGGTTTTCCGTTGGCTGTAAAAACAAATGTATAAAAAATTTTTCAGAAAATTCTTTGCATTTGCAAAATAAAGTTCTACTTTTGCACTCACAAAAATTGAGCTATGGTGTAATGGTAACACAACAGATTCTGGTCCTGTTATTCCAGGTTCGAATCCTGGTAGCTCAACAGATCGGGAAAAAGGAGAGGTCGCAGACTTCTCCTTTTTCGTTGTCGGCCCGTCGTTTGGTCGTGTCGCGGGCATCAAAAATTCGCGCGGCCCGAAGACCGCGCGATTCTCAGTTTTCAGTTCTCTTTCAGCCCCATCTTTTCGATCAGGGCCCGGGTTTCGGGTTTGTGGCCGCGGAAGCGGACATAGAGCGTCATCGGATCTTCCGTGCCTCCTTTCGAGAGGATGTTGTCGCGGAACGATCCCGAGACCTCGCGGTTGAAGATTCCCTTCTCCTTGAAGAGCGAGAAGGCGTCGGCTTCCAGCACCTCGGCCCATTTGTAGCCATAGTAACCGGCAGCGTATCCGCCGGCGAAGATGTGGCTGAACGAGGGTGCCATCGCCGTGCCTTCCACTGCGGGAAGCACCTGCGTCGGGGCCATCGATTCGCGTTCGAAAGCCACGACGTCGCCCTCGAACGGTTCGGCGATCGTATGCCAGGCCATGTCGGTCATGCCGAACGAAAGTTGCCGGACGTTGCCGTAGGCCGCCAGGAAGTTCTTGGCCGCCACGATGCTCTCCACCACCTCGGCCGGAATGGGTTCGCCCGTGCGGTAGTGCACGGCCCACAGGTCGAGGAACTCTTTTTCCGTCGCCCAGTTCTCCAGGATCTGCGAGGGCAGCTCCACGAAGTCGCGGTAGACGCTCGTGCCGGTCTGCGATTCGTAGCGGCCTTCGCCCAGCATGCCGTGGAGCGAGTGGCCGAATTCATGCAGGAAGGTCTCCACTTCGTCGAATGTCAGCAGCGAGGGAGTATCTTCGGTCGGCTTCGTGAAGTTCATCACCAGCGACACCAGCGGGCGCGTCTCCACGCCGTCTTCGATCTTCGCACCCCGGAATTCGGTCATCCAGGCTCCCGAGCGCTTCGATGCCCGGGGGAAGAAGTCGAGGTAGAGCACCGCCATGAAGCGGCCTTTCTCGTCGGTTACGTCGTAGGCCGTTACTTCGGGGTGGTAGACATCGATTCCGGTGTTGGGCGTGAAGTTGAGTCCGTAGAGTTTGTTCGCCAGCAGGAAGACTCCGTTCTTCACGTTTTCCAGCAGGAAGTAGGGTTTCACCACTTCGTCGTTGAGGGCATACTTCGCATCGCGGTATTTCTGGCTGTAGTAGGCCCAGTCCCACGGCATCAGCTCGCCTGCGAACCCGAGCGAGGCCGCGTAGTCGGCCACCGTCTTGCGGTCTTGGTCGGCGTAGGCTTTCGTCTCGTCGAGCAGTTCTTGCAGGAAGGCCGTTACCGTCGGCGTGTCGCCGGCCATGCGGCGCTCCAATACGTAGTCGGCATAGCAGTCGTAGCCCAGCAGGTTGGCGATCTTCAGACGCGTATTGGCGATCTTCTTCACGATCTCCGTGTTGTCGAACTCGCCGCCCAGCGCCCGCGAGTTGTAGGCGCGCCAGAGCTTCTCTTTCAGCTTGCGGTTCGACGAATAAGTCAGAAACGGCACATAGCTCGGGGCCTGCAGCGTTACCGTCCAGCCTTTTTCGCCGCGGGCCGCCGCTTCGGCCGCCAGTCCCTCCCGTACGAAAGCGGGCAGCTCGGCGACCTGGCGGGGATCGGTGATGCGCAGCTCGAAGGCGTTGGTCGCCGCCAGCGCGTTCTGGCCGAACTTCAGCGTCAGCGCCGACAGTTCGTTGGTATACTGGCGGTAGAGTTCCTTGTCTTCGTCGTTGAGGGCCGCGCCGTTGCGGGCGAAGCGCTTGTAGGTATCTTCCAGCAGACGGATCTCCTCGATCGTTCCGGACCCCTTGCTCTCGTAGACGGCTTTCACGCGTTCGAACAGTGCGGGATTCAGCGAGATGTCGTTCGCGAGTTCGGTCAGCTTGGGCTGCACGCGCAGGGCGATCTCCTGCATCTCGTCCGAGGCGTCGGCCTCCAGCAGGTTGTAGAAGATGCCCTCGATGCGGCCGAGCAGCGCACCGCTGCGCTCCAGCGCCACGATCGTGTTGCCGAACGTCGGGCGGGCGGGGTTGGCGACGATCGCCTCGATCTCGGCACGCTGGCAGGCGATCGCCGCGTCGAAGGCGGGTTCGTAGTGGCGGAGCTCGATTTTCGAGAAGGGCGGCGTGGCGTGGGGCGTCTCCCACTCCGCCAGCAGAGGATTGGTCGTATCCAGCTCGGGCAGCTGGGCCCGGGGGATCGAGTTGTCGGCGCATCCGGCCGCGAAGGCTGCAAAGGTCATAAGCCAAAGTGCTTTTTTCATGGTTCAGCGATGATTTTGGGGTTTCTTCGGTTTGTCTTATTCTTTCGGGGCGGGCAGTTCTTCGATCGGAGCGACTGCCAGCGAATCGGGCTCGGGCGCAGGTGCGGGGCGCTCCATCAAACCCCGCGCCACGAGCATCGCCGTCTTGTCGGGATCCTGCCCGCGGAAGGTGCGGTAGAGGGTCATGCCGTCCTCCGAACCGCCGCGCGAGAGGAGCCGGCGGAAGCGGGCGGCGGTCTGCTTGTCGAAGAGGTCGCCGCTCTGGCGGAACGCCTCGAAAGCATCCTTGTCGAGCACCTCGGCCCAGGTGTAGAAGTAGTAGCCGGCCGAGTATCCGCCGTCGAAGATGTGGCTGAAGTAGGGATAGCGGTAGCGCGGCTCGATCTGCGGAATCAGGCCCCGTTTTTCGTGGAGCGCATGGCGCTCGAAAGCCTCGACGTCGAACGGCTCGTAGTGCTCGATGGAGTGGATGTCCATGTCCGAAAGCGACGCGGCGATGAGCTCCGTGGTGGCGAAGCCCTGGTTGAAGAGGGTGCTGCGCCGCAGCTTCTCGACCAGCGCGGCGGGAATCACCTCGTCGGTGCGATAGTGCACGGCGTAGTGCTTCAGCATCTCGGGCTCGAACGCCCAGTTCTCCATCACCTGCGAGGGCAGCTCCACGAAGTCGCCCTCGACCTCGGAGAGGCCGCGGTACTTCACGTCGTGGAACAAGAAGTGGAGCGCATGGCCGAACTCGTGGAAGATCGTGCCGGCCTCGTCGAGCGTCAGCAGCGCGGGCGTATTGCGTGTGGGGCGCGTGAAGTTGGCGACGATCGAGACGACGGGAGCGATGCGGGCGCCCTGGTCGTCGTAGCCCTGCTCCACGTAGTAGCCGCACCAGGCGCCCTGGCTCTTGCCCTCGCGCGGGAAGTAGTCGAAGTAGACGATGCCCAGATGCGACTCGTCGGCGTCGAGCACCTCGTAGGCCGTAACCTCGGAGTGGTAGACCGGCACGGCGACGGGCCGGAACGTGATGCCGTACAAGCGGTTGGCCAGGAAGAAGACGCCCGTCTGCACGTTCTCCAGCGAGAAGTAGGGCGTGAGCATCTCCTCGTCGAGCGAGTAGTTTTTCTTACGCAGCTTCTCGGCGTAGTACCACCAGTCCCACGACGCGAACTCCCCGTCGGGGTAGTCGGCCTTGAAAAGCTCCTCCATCTCGGCCAGCTCGCCTTGGGCCCGTTCGAGCGCCGGAGTCCAGATCTCGTTGAGCAGGGAGTAGACCGCGGCGGGCGTGCCGGCCATCTGGTCGTCGGTAACGTAGGCGGCGTAGGAGGGGTAGCCCAGGAGATGGGCTTTCTCGGCGCGCAGCCGCACGAAGTCGTTGACCAGCTGCCGGTTGTCGAACTCGTCGCCGTGGCTGCCGCGGCCGAGGTAGGCCTTGTAGACCGTTTCGCGCAGGTCGCGGCGCTTCGAATAAGTGAGCAACGGGAGCATGCTGGGTTTGTGGAGCGTGAAGACGTATTTCCCGCTGCGGCCCATCTCCTGCGCCTTGTCGCGTGCCAGATCGCGGGCGTTGGAGGGGATGCCGTCGAGATCGTCGGCCGTGAGTTCGAGGACGAAGTTGTTGTTCTCGGCCAGGAGATTGGCCCCGAACTTCACGGAGACGAGCGCCAGCTCCTCGTTGATCTCCTTCAACCGGGCCTTCTGCGCCTCGTCGAGCAAGGCTCCCGAGCGGACGAAGCTGCGGTAGGTCTTCTCCAGGAGCCGGCTTTCGTCGGGGCCCAGTCCGAGCTCCCGGCGCCGGTCGTAGACCGATTTGACTTTCTCGAACAACGACGCGTTCATGCCGATCTTGTCGGCGTGGGCGGTCAGCAGAGGCATGGCCTGCTCCTGCAAGGCGCGCAGCTCCTCGCTGCTCTCGGCCTCGCAGAGCATGCCGAAGACCAGCCCGACCTGCGAGAGCATCCGCCCCGAACGGTCGTAGGCGAGGATGACGTTTTCGAACGTGGGTTCGTCGTGGTTGCCGACGATGGCATCGATCTCGGCGTCGTGGAGCGAGATGCCCCGCTCGAAGGCGGGCATGAAGTGCGCCGGCACGATCCGGTCGAAAGGAGGCACGCCGTAGGGCGTATCCCATGCGGAGAAAAAGGGATTCTCCGCGGTTTTCTTCTCCGAAGTGCAAGATCCGAACATAAGCAGAGCGAGTGTTGCGAACGATACGATACGTTTCATACGTTTATTTATATTGAATTTTTAGTCCACTTTTATCCATAAATATATACCTTTGCGCCGGCAGCGGAGCCGAACTTTCGCAATTCGCAAATATAGTAAATCGGAAAGACCCATGCAACTTTTTTACGATCCGGACATTGCGGCGCCCCGGCACACGTTCGGCGAGGAAGAGTCCCGCCACTGCGTCCGTGTGCTGCGCCTGACGGAGGGCGACCGGCTGCATGCGACCGACGGGCGCGGCACGCTCTACGAATGCCGCATAGCGGAAGCCGATCCGCGCCGCTGCACGGTGGAGGTGATCGCCGAGCACCGGAATTTCGAACCCCTGCCCTACCGGCTGACGATGGGCGTGGCGCCGACGAAGAATGCCGACCGTTTCGAATGGTTTCTGGAGAAGGCGACCGAGATCGGCGTAACGGCCGTGGTGCCGCTGGAGACCGAACGCAGCGAACGCCGGGTCTTCAATCCCCGGCGGGGCGAGAAAGTCATCACGGCGGCGATCAAACAATCGCTCAAGGCGTTCCGGCCCGAGCTGCGGCCGGTAACCCCGCTTGCCGAAGTGCTGGAAGCGCCTTTCGAGGGGCGCAAGTTCATAGCCCACTGTGCGGAAGCCCGGGCCGAGCGAGGCAAGATCTACCTCCCGGAGGCGCTCCGCCGTGGCGAAGCGGCACTGATCCTGATCGGCCCCGAAGGCGACTTCTCGCCCGAAGAGATCGACCGGGCGCGGGCCTGCGGATTCGAAGAGATCACCCTCGGGAACCAACGCCTGCGCACCGAGACGGCGGCCCTTGTGGCGGTAACGATGACGGCGGCGGCGAACGGGCCGGAATGCGAGAATGAAGAACTGAAAACCGAGAACTGAGAACCCGGCAGCATGCCGGAGAGGGCCGCAGCGCGGGAGCGCCGGAAAGAATCCGTGGCGGAACTCCCGGCCGGATGCGGGCCGAACCCGATACTTTCGACTTTTACTTTCAACCATACTAAATGCTTTTTCTTTACACGCTACTGATTCTGACGGTCGTTGCCGCCGCCATTTTTGCGGCGCCGCCGAAAGCCAAAGCCTGGACGGCGCTGACGATCACGGCGGCAGCGGGCATCGCCCTGGCGACCCGGGCCGCGGAAGTGCTGGCCGCGGGGCACCCCGTCCGCCTGTGGAACACCGTGTCGCCGCTGCCGGGCCCCGACACCGGGTCGATGGACTCGCTGTCGGCGTTCTTCGTGCTGCTGATCGTGCTCGGAGCCATTGCGGCGACGCTCTACTCGCGCGGCTATCTTGCCCACGCCCTGGCTCACAAATCGCCGGCCCACGTCTCGCTGCACTACACCTCGCTTGTGGTCATGTCGCTCTCGATGCTGGGCGTCGTAACGTCGGACGGCGGATTCTCGTTCCTCTTTTTCTGGGAACTGATGACCGTGGCCTCGTTCCTGCTGATTCTTTTCGATGCCGAACGCCGCGAAGTGCGCCGTGCGGCCCTCTCGTACCTGATTATGATGCACGTGGGATTCGTGCTCCTGGTCGTGGGATTCGTCCGCCTGCACGCGGCGACGGGCTCGGCCTCGTTCGCCGCGCTGGCGCCCATGTTCGCCGAGGGGCCGTTCCTGCCGCTGTTCCTTGTTTTCCTGGCGGGATTCGGCATGAAAGCGGGTCTTTTCCCGATGCACGTATGGCTGCCCGAAGCCCATCCTGCGGCCCCGTCGCATGTCTCGGCGCTGATGTCGGGCGTGATGATAAAAACAGGCGTATACGGCATTCTGCGTGTGGCGGCGGCCCTGGGCGATGCGGCGTCGCTCCGCACGGCGGGGCTGATCGTCCTTGCGGCGGGCATCGCCACGGGGCTGTGGGGCGTGATTCTGGCCGCCTCGCAGAACGACGTGAAGCGGCTGCTGGCCTACTCGTCGATCGAAAACGTCGGCGTGATTCTGATCGGTCTGGGCATCGCCCTCTTAGGCAAGGCTGCGGGAAACCACACGATGGCCCTCTGCGGAATCGCCGGAGCCCTGCTCCACACCCTCAACCACTCGTTTTTCAAGACCCTGCTCTTCATGGGTGCGGGCAACGTCCTGACGCAGACCCGCACCACCTCGCTCGACGCACTGGGCGGAGTGGCGAAGCAGATGCCCCTGACGGCGCTGCTCTTTCTGGTCGGCGCGGCCGCCATCTGCGCCCTGCCGCCGCTCAACGGACTGGTCTCGGAGCTGCTGATCTACATGGGCATGTTCCGGGGAATCGCTGCGGGAAGCGAGACCCTCGCCGCGGCCGCGGGACTGACGGCGCTGGCGCTGATCGGAGGAATCGTGGTGCTGGCTTTCGCCAAACTGTACGGCACGGTCTTCCTCGGGTCGCCCCGAACGCCGGAAGCGGTCGAAGCGACGGAAGCGGACAACGTACGCATCGCGGCGATGGCCCTGCCGCTGGCGGGCATACTCTTCGTAGGGCTCTTCCCGGCGACGGCGGCGGGTCTGGCGACCCGGGCGGCGGGATTCTTCGTGGCGACGCCCGCCGTGGCGGCCGACTACCTGCTCTCGCCGACCCTTGAAGCCGCAGGCCGAACGGCATGGCTCCTCGTGGCGGTCGTGGCCCTGCTGGCCTGGCTGCGCCGCCGCACGCTGCGCGGACGGAAAGTCGAGCAAGGCCCCACGTGGGGCTGCGGATTCACGGCCCCCAACGTGCGGATGCAATACACGGGCGAATCGTTTTCGGAAGGATTGCAGTCGATCGTCCCGTCGCTCACCCGCCAGGACGGCGAAGGCGACGCGGTAGGCAAAAACGAGATATTCCCCTCGGCCCACGGCTTCGAGATCCGCCGCAAAGACCGCATAGACAACCTGTTCGCGGCGTGGTGGGTCGAACTGCTGCGCCAGATGAACCGCCGGGCGATGCGCCTGCGGACGGGCAAGATCAACCACTACCTGCTCTTCGCGCTGGCGTTCCTGGGGCTGGTATTCCTGCTTTCGATACTTAATCTGCTCTGATGATGACAGCACTCAATACACTGTTTCTGCTGCTGGTGGCGCTCGCCGTGCCGGGAGTCATCAACCGGGTGCGGGCCCGCCTGGCCGGACGCCGGGGCATCCGTTTCCTGCAGCACCTCTACGATCTGCGCCTGCGCCTGCGCAAAGGCGCCGTCTACTCGCGGACGACCACGGCCCTCTTCCGCACGGCACCCTCGGTCTACCTGGGTGCGGCGATCGTGGCGGCGCTGATGATTCCGGTGGGCGACCTGCGGCCGCTGCTGGCGTTCGAGGGCGACGTCGTCTGCCTGGCCTACGTGCTGGCGCTGGGCCGCTTCGCCCTGATTCTGGCCGCGATGGACACCGGAAGCGCCTTCGAAGGGATGGGCGCGAGCCGCGAAGCCCTCTACGGAGCGCTGGTGGAACCGGCCCTGATGCTGGCGGCGGGAACCCTCGCCCTGGCGACGGGCTGCACCTCCTTCGCCCGCATGTTCGATCCGGCGGCGCTGCCCGGCACGCAGTTCGCCGTCGTCCTGCTGCTGCTGACCTACGTGCTGGTGAAGATCGTCATCACGGAGAGCGGCCGCGTACCGGTCGACGACCCGCGCACGCACCTGGAACTGACGATGATCCATGAAGTGATGTGTCTGGACTACTGCGGCGTGGATCTGGCGATGATCCAACTGGCGGGATGGCTCAAGACGGCCCTCTTTTCGCTGCTGGCGGCCGACACGCTGGCCGCGACGTGCTGCCTGCACTGGTGGGCGGCGGCCCCGCTGGCCGTGGCGCTGACGGGGATCTCGGTCGGCGTAGTCGAATCGACGCAGGCCCGCAACAAACTGGCCCGCAACACCACTTACATACTTACCGTCGCGGCGCTGGCAGCCCTGGCCTTCTTCACGGGCTACCTGCTGCGACTCAACATCGGACTGGCATGATTCTTCCGTTAGTGATTCTTTATGTCGTGTCGCTCGTCTATCTGTCGATCACCGAGCGATTCCGCAACTTCGCCTCGATCGTCATGCTGCAAGGCATCCTGCTCTTCGCGATCGCCCTGCTGCACCTGCACGCCATTGCACCGCTCGAACTGGCGTTCATTGCGCTGGAAACCCTGATATTCAAGGCGATTCTTGTGCCGGCGATCCTTTTTGCCGTGATCCGCCGCACGAAGATCAACCGCGTACGCACGTCGGGAACCTCGCAGTTCCATGCGCTGCTGCTCTCGCTGGCGGCCCTGGCGGTGAGCATCTCGATCACCTACTGCATCGCCGATCCGACGGTCGACCCGGTCTTCTTCGGCGTGGCCCTCTACGCCCTGCTGAGCGGGCTGGTGCTGATCGTCCTGCGGCAGCGGCTGTTCTCCCACATGGTCGGATTCCTGGTGATCGAAAACGGCGTATTCCTTTTCTCGACGGCCATAGGCGTGGAGATGCCCTTCCTGATAAACATCGCCATTCTGCTGGACATTCTGATGTCGGTGCTGATGCTGGGCGTCTTCTTCACCAAGATCGACGACAAGATCCACGCCGACGATGCCGATTCGCTCACCAACGTAAAAGACTGACGCCATGATGATCGCAATCTATCTACTGCTCTCGGCGGCTGTCGCCGTGTCGACCCTGGCGGCCCGGAGCCGCCGCACGATGCACCTGGCCGGATCGCTCTACTACCTGATTCAGGCCCTGTTTGCACTCTGGCTGCTGGCCGGAGGCGGGTACGGCCGGGCGGCGGGCACGCTCTTCGAATTCGACGCGGCGGGCACGCTTTTCTACATCCTGCTGGCGATCGTCTCGTTCTGGGTATTCCACCACTCGGAGACCTACCTTTCGGAGTGCGACCAACGTCAGACGAGAACCTACTTTGCGCTGGCGATGCTGCTGACGACGGCCATCGCGGGCGCCTATTTCGCCTCGAACATCGCCGTAACGTGGATCTTCCTCGAAGCGACGACTCTCTGCTCGGCGGGCATCATCTACCACCGCCGCACGGCCCAGACGCTCGAAGCGGCGTGGAAATACGTGTTCGTCTGCTCGACGGGCATCGCGATGGCCTACCTGGGCATTCTGCTGCTGGCCGCGACGACGAAGTGCGAATCGCTCTCCTACGAAGCGGTGGCCGCCGTGGCGGCGCAAGGCAACCCGCTCTACCTGAAGATCGCCTTCCTGCTGATTCTCTGCGGCTACAGCTGCAAGATGGAGCTTTTCCCGCTCTACACGGTAGGCGTCGACGCCAATTTCGCGGCCCCGGCTCCTGCCTCGGCGCTGATCTCGACGGGACTGGTCAATGCGGGATTTCTGGCGATCCTGCGCGTATACCGCCTGCTGGCCGGGACGGAAGTATTCGGCTGGGCGAAGTCGGTGCTGCTGCTGACGGGCGTGCTGTCGCTGGCGATCGGAGCCCTCTTTCTGCGCCGCACGAACAACTACAAACGTTTTCTCTCCTACTCGACGGTCGAAAACATGGGAATCGCCGCCATCGGCCTGGGCATCGGCGGCGCCGGCGTGTGGGCCGCGGTATTCCATGTGGTCTGCCACACGTTCGTCAAGAGCAGCCTGTTCCTGCAGATGGGCGTGGTGCGCCAGGTGTACAACGGCTACCGCATCAACCGTCTGGGCGACTACATCCGCATCAACCGCGTGGGAGCCGTCGGCCTGCTGGTCGGCATGGTCGTGGTGATGGCCTTCCCGCCCTCGCCCCTCTTCATCTCGGAGCTGATGATCCTGCGCGAGACGATCGCGGCGGGCAAATGGTGGCTGGTGGCCGCGATGCTGCTCCTGCTCTGCATCGTGATCTACTCGTTCTGCCTGCGCATGATCCGTCTCTGCTACCAACCCAATCAGGATGAACTCCACCCCTCGAAAGCCGACAAGGCCCTGTCGTGGTCGGCGCTGCTTCTGCTGCTGTGCGCCATGATTCTGGGACTCTGGCAACCCGAAGCGCTCCGCACCGTCATCGATCAAATCGCCGCATTATGAACTGGTATCTGACAGACAACGCCGCCGCCTCGGTGCGGCTCGAAGATATTCCGGAAGTCGGCTATGCCGAATTCTACGACGACCTGTCGGCCCGCCTGGCCGACGGACGCTACCATGTAGCCCACTATTTTGCCCTGCCGGCGGACGACCGCCTGCGTTTCTACTGCCTGCTGCTGGACGACGCGGAAAGCAAGGTACTGCTGGCCTCGCACTCGCTGGAATACTATGAAGAGACGGCGCTCCCGTCGCTGACGGCCCTGCATCCGTCGCTCCATCCCTTCGAACGCGACATAGCCGAACGCTACGGAGTGCGCTTCGACGGTATGCCGTGGCCCAAGCCGCTGCGCTTTCCCCACGACCGCTACGACCGCAGCAGCACGATGGACGACTACCCGTTCTATACGATGAAGGGAGGCTCGCTCCACGAAGTGAACGTAGGCCCCATTCATGCGGGAATCATCGAACCGGGAGCCTTCCGCTTCCTCTGCAACGGCGAAGAAGTGCTGCATCTGGAGATCGCCCTGGGCTATCAACACCGGGGTGTCGAAGCCCTGCTGGCGGCGACCGGCAACCGCCTGCGGCAGATGTGTCTGGCGGAAGCGGTGGCGGGCGACAGCGCCGTGGCCCATGCCACGGCCCTGGCGGAAGCGATCGAGAAACTTTCGGGCCGCGGATGCCCGCCGGAGCTGGCCTGCGAACGCACGGTGGCCCTCGAACTGGAACGCATGGCGATGCAGATCGCCGACACGGGAGCCCTCTCGATGGACGTGGGCTACCAACTGGGCCAGGTGGCCTGCGAAGCGCTCCGCACGATGACGATCAACACCACGCAGGCGTGGTGCGGAAACCGTTTCGGCAAAGGGCTGATCCGTCCCGGAGGCACCGACCACCCGCTGACGGCGGAGAAAGTGCGCATGATCCGCGAAAATGTCCGCGAGATCGCCCGCCGCTACGATGAGGTGCGCCGCGACATCAAGTCGTCGCCCTCGCTGCTGGCCCGATTCGAAGAGTGCGGCGCGGTGCCGCGCGAAGAGATGCAACGCATCGGCGGAGTAGGACAGGCGGCCCGCGCGAGCGGCCTGGCGCGAGACCTCCGAACCACGCATCCCTGGCCCTCGTACGCGGGGCCGAGACCCCACGATCCGGTGATCAAGCGGCAAGGCGACGTGATGGCCCGGCTGATGGTGCGCTGCCGCGAAGTCCTGCAATCGGCGGAGATCATCGGGAAGCTGCTGGCGGAATACGATGCGGCGGGAACCCGGCCGTCGCCCGACTACGCGGCGCCGCTGGCCCCGCGATCGCTCTCGTTCGGGCTGGTGGAAGGATGGCGCGGCGAGACGTGCCACGTAGCGATCACCGACGCCGAAGGAGGCCTGGCCGCCGTGCGGATCAAAGACCCGAGCCTGCACAACTGGCTGGCGCTGGCGCTGGCCGTACGCGGCGAAGGAATCTCGGACTTCCCGATCTGCAACAAGAGCTTCAACCTTTCCTACTGCGGACACGACCTCTGACGAAAAGAAAAATGAAGAATTAAAAATTAAAAATCGGAATCCGGAGCCCCCTGAGCCCTGCTTTTTCGAATATGCACCAGAAAATAATTTTTAATTACGGCAAGCTATGATTTTCCCGAAAATAAAGGTACTGCGCAGCCACGGCAAACAATACATCCCCGACCTGGATGCGGTGGAGCTGACGACCGAATTCCGAGGCCGCCCGGAGCTGACGGCCGACGACGACCGCACCGACCTGGAGCGTGCGGCGGCGATCTGTCCGACGGGGGCCCTGACGGCCGAACCCTTCGAACTGGATCTGGGCCGCTGCATCTTCTGCGGCGAATGTGCCCGCCGGGCCCCGCGCAACATCCGATTTACGAACGACTACCGTCTCGGCTCGCCGACGCGCGAAGGACTGGTGATGCGCCCGGGGCAGCAGCGCGTGGAGTTCGAGCAGGCGGCCGTGCGGCCGGAGATCCGCCGCTGCTTCGGCCGTGCGCTGCAACTGCGCGAAGTGTCGGCCGGAGGCGACGCCTCGGTGGAGATGGAACTGGGAGCCACGGGCAACGTCAACTTCGACTTCGGCCGCTACGGCGTGGGCTTCACGGCCTCGCCCCGCCATGCCGACGGAGTAGTCGTTTCGGGCCCCGTTACGGCCAACATGGCCGAAGCGCTCGAAATTTGCTACGAAGCGGTGGCGGAGCCCAAGATCGTGGTGGCCTGCGGCACGGACGCCTGCTCGGGCGGACTTTTCGCCGGAAGCCGGGCGCTGGACCGCACGTTCTTCGAACGCCACGAAGTCGACCTGTGGCTGCCGGGAGCCCCGACCCACCCGATGATCTTCATCGACGGGATCCGCACCCTGCTGGGCCACAAACGACGCGAATAAACGGCTGCGGCCGGAGCCCGGCGCTCGGAGCGGCCGAACCTGAAAAACAGCGCAAACCGAAACATACGCCATGCAAACGCTTCTGGTCATCTTCGGCTCGTTCTTCAAGATCGGACTTTTCACCTTCGGCGGCGGATATGCGATGATTCCGCTGATCGAACGCGAAGTGATCGACCGCCGGGGTTGGGTGGAGCGGCGCGAATTTCTGGACCTGCTGACCTTGGCCCAATCGGTCCCGGGTCCCATAGCGGTCAACACGGCGGTCTTCGTGGGCTACCGCATGCGCGGGGTGCGGGGTGCGCTGGCGGCCCTGTGGGGCACGATCCTGCCCTCGTTCACGATCATCCTGCTCATAGCGCTCTTCTTCGCCGACATCCGGCACAATCCGGTAGTGGACGCGGCGTTCAAGGGGATGCGCCCGGCGGTGGTGGCGCTGATCATCGGTCCGGTCGTCTCGCTGGCGCGGGGCATGCGCTGGCCGATGTTCGCAGTGATAGCCGCGGCGGCGCTGGCGATCTGGGGGCTGGGCTGGTCGCCCGTCTACGTGCTGGCCGCAGCGGCCGCAGCGGGAATCGGGTGGGAACTGGCTGTGGCCGGAAAAGCCGGGAAACGACGGCAGCACCCTGCCGAAAAGCCGGAAAATGCAAATTCTGAACTGAAATGATCCTCTGGCAACTCTTCGTCAGCTATCTGAAAATCGGATTTTTCGGATTCGGCGGCGGCTACGCCATGCTCTCGCTCATCCAAAACGAAGTGGTCGTGCAGCACGGCTGGATGACCAACGCCCAATTCGCCGACATCGTGGCCGTGTCGCAGATCACGCCGGGGCCGATCGCCATCAACTCGGCGACCTACGTAGGCTATACCGTCGGGTCGCAGCTGGGCCACCCGGGATGGGGAATCCTCGGCTCGGCCGTGGCCACGCTGGCGGTCTGCCTGCCGTCGCTGACACTGATGATGCTGGTGGCGCGCTTCTTTCTCAGGCTCAAGGGCAACCGCCTTGTCGAAGGGGCCATGCGCGGCATGCGCCCGGTGGTCATCGGCATGATTGCAGCGGCGGCCCTGCTGCTGATATTCCCCCGCAGCGACAACCCCGACGACCGCAACTTCATCGACGGCTGGAGCTGGGCCCTCTTTGCGGCCGTGCTCGTCGGCTCGTGGCGCAAGGTCAACCCCATTCTGCTGATCTGCCTTTCGGCCGCGGCGGGGATAGCAGTCTACTATGTATTTTAGTGGCTATTAAAACGTTTTAGCAAGGCGGGTAAGGTATCATCCGAACAAAATGAACCGACGCTCGCAGCATGACATTCTACCGCTATTCCGAACGCAATTAAGAATCTTTTCGCCCGTCCGCAGCATCCGCTCGCGGGCCCGGCTGGGGCGGTCGCGCTGCAAGCGCGAGCCGGGCTCCGCGCAGGGCTATTTCACTGAATAATCAATAGTGAATCATTCGGCATATGTCCGGGACATCCGTACGAGCACAATTATAGATTCTTCGCTACGCTCGGAATGACAGGGGACTGCGGCGGACCCTTTCACCTTTGGCTCCTCACCTTGTAAACCGATAATAAGTACCCAAGGGCAGCTGCTTGCCGGCGCGGTCGGAGAAGCAGAGCTCGCCCCACTGCTCCTCGCGCGGCGCGCCGAACGCCTGCCGCACGGCCGTACGGGCCAAGGTAGACGAAAGCCCCATGGAATAGAGGTTGAGCACCAGAAAAGCACCGGCCGGCTCCAACAACCGCGCACAACATTCGAGCATTTCGCAGATGTTGTCCTCCAAAATCCATTTTTCGCCGTTGGCACCGCGTCCGTAAGCCGGAGGGTCGAGGATGATGCCGTGGTAGCGGCTGCCGCGCCGCACCTCGCGCTGCACGAACTTCAAGGCGTCTTCGACGATCCACCGCACGCCGTCGAGCCCGCTGAGCTCCATGTTCTCGCGCGCCCACGTGACGACCTGCTTCACGGAGTCGACATGCGTGGTCTCGGCCCCGGCAGCCCGGGCCGCGAGGGTGGCCCCGCCCGTATAGGCGAAGAGGTTCAACACACGAGGTGTCCGGCCTGCCGTTGACAGCCGTCGGCAATTGTCGTAGATGAAATCCCAGTTGGCCGCCTGCTCGGGGAAGATGCCCACATGCTTGAACGACGTGAGCCCCAACCGCATGCGCAACACGCTGCCGCCCAACGGATAGGAGCTGTCTCTTAAAAACAACTCAGTCACCACCAGACTGACGCGAAGATGTATTGCCGT
>JAIDKM010000356.1 GCA_029051915.1 Alistipes sp.
CGCTCTACCCCGTCTCGATGCAGCAGCTCATCGATATCGCCGATACGGGCAACATCATGCCCCCGAAGACCACATGGTTCGAGCCCAAGCTCCGTTCGGGCGTCGTGATCCACAGCTTCGGGGAGTAGTCCGTTTTCTGGATTTCCCGTTTTTCGGAGGTGCTTTGTCGAAAAGCACCTCTTTTTTTGGTCTCTATTCGCTTTTTTTCGTTATATTTGTTTCCGAATACTAACTATCGGCGTTATGGCTAAAATCAAAGGAACGATCGTCGTCGACCGGGAGCGTTGCAAGGGCTGCGGGGTCTGCGTGGCTTCGTGCCCGTGCAAGGTGCTGGAGTTGTCGGCCGAGGTCAATAGCAAGGGTTATCCCGTGGCATGGATGGTGAATCCCGACGCTTGTACGGGCTGTGCTTCGTGCGCGGTGATCTGCCCCGACAGCGTCATTGCGGTTTATCGTCAAAAATTCGAGTAGACTATGGCAGAGAAGGAAGTTAAATTGATGAAGGGCAACGAGGTGATCGCCCATGCCGCGATCCGTTACGGTTGCGACGGTTATTTCGGCTACCCCATCACGCCGCAGTCGGAGGTGATGGAGACTTTGATGGAGCTCAAGCCCTGGGAGACCACAGGGATGGTCGTCTTGCAGGCCGAATCCGAGATTTCGTCCATCAACATGGTCTACGGCGGCGCCTCCACCGGCAAGCGGGTCATGACGTCGTCGTCGAGTCCCGGCATCTCGCTCATGGCCGAGGGCATCAGTTATCTGGCCGGCGCCGAGTTGCCGTGCCTGATTATCAATTGCCAGCGCGGCGGCCCCGGTCTGGGTACGATCCAGCCTTCGCAGGGCGATTATTTCCAGGCCGTCAAGGGCGGCGGACACGGCGACTACCGCTTGATCGTCTTCGCACCCAACTCCGTGCAGGAGATGCACGACCACGTCGCCGAGGCTTTCGACCTCGCTTTCAAGTATCGCAATCCCGCCATGATCCTCGCCGACGGCGCCATCGGTCAGATGATGGAGAAGGTCGTGCTCGCTCCGCAGCGTCCCCGCAAGACCGAGGAGGAGCTCCGGGCCGAGTGCGACGCCTGGGCCGCCATGGGCAAGCCCGCCGGCCGCGGCCGTAACGTCGTTACGTCGCTCGAATTGCAGTCCGAGAAGATGGAGATCATCAACCGGCGCTTGCAGGCTAAGTATAAAACGCTGGAGGAGTGCGAGGTGCGTTTCGAGGCCATCCAGTGCGACGATGCCGATTACGTCATCGTCGCCTTCGGGTCGTCGGCCCGCATCTGTTCCGCTACGGTCGAAATGGCTCGCGCCGAGGGCTTGAAGGTCGGATTGTTGCGTCCCATCACCCTCTACCCGTTCCCTGTGTCTTTTAAACATCAGACG
>JAIDKM010000357.1 GCA_029051915.1 Alistipes sp.
TTTTTATAACTTTGCACCCGAAAAAGCAATATGTAGTGTTCGAACACGTAAGTCTAATTGGCTTTCCCGTGTTCGAACACTCTTTTTTTTGTCATACCTTTTAATAAAAATAAACAACGAACATGAAATCTTGGATTGTGAAGATTTTGGGAGCCATGTCGTTGACATGTCTCCTTGCGGCGGCGGCTTGCAGCAGCGACGACGGGCCGGCCGTGGAGAGCGGGGCGCTGCCCGAGGATGTTCCGGCATCCGTTTATGAAGATTTCCGGGTCAGTTTCCCGAATGCGGAGAATGTCCGCTGGTCGGTGGCCGACGGCTATGCCGTGGTTACCTTTACGCGTCCCGAGACCCGGAGTGCCGCCGGCGAAACATCCGTGTGGTACGAACTGAAGGATGCGCAGAAGAAGATGCAGTGCCGGACGATCGCCTTCGAAGCCCTGCCCGAAGCGGTCAGGGCCGCGTTCGCCGAGAGCGAGTACGGCGCGGATGCGGCGGACGCGACGGCGGGTCTGCTGATACGTTACACGGCAGGTACGGTGGAAAACATCTATGTTTTGCGGGTAACGACGACGGGCGACAGCGCCGAAACGACGAAAACGACGCTCTACTACACGGTCGACGGCGTGCTGGTGAAACTGACCGCCGAGGTGGTTTATGACGGCAGCTACGCCGACCTGGATCCGGACTACCGCGATTGGCTGCCCCGAACCTCGCCCGAGGGCGTGGCCGAGTTCGTGAGCCGCAACTATCCCCGGGCGGAATACCTCTACATCTACGAGGGCCGGGAGTTGACCAAAGTGAAGATTCTCGACGGGCGGCAGGCCCGGCTGCTGCTGTTCGATGCCGCCGGCAACTGGCTCTCCACGCAGACGCAGCTCCATGCCGACGAGCTGCCCGAGGAGATACTCGCCGCATTCCGCGCTTCGGATTACGCCGATCGCCGGATCGACAGTGTCGAGGAGTACCTCACGGCTGACGACGAACATTACTATGTGCTGACGGTCAAGGATCGTTCCGGCAAGCAGGAGATCCGCATCGACGAGGACGGCACGCTGGATGACGGGGGAGATTGGAATACGCCCGGACGGCCCGGCGACGGCGAGCAGGAGGATCCGGCCGGCGGTCTCTCGGAAGCCGAGGTCGACGCGTTCATCCGCGAGCGTTATCCCGAGGCGACGGTCGTTTCCCGCTCGCAGGATGACAAGGAGCTGGAAGTGAAGCTATCCGCGAACGGAGCCAAGATCGAGGTTCGTTTCGAGCTCCGGTCACAGGGCTATCTTTGGACGGAGAGCGAATGGGATCTGGAGATCCGCGATGCCGCGGCCGTTCCTGCGCCCGTTCAGGCGACGATCGATGCCTCCTATGCCGGTTATCGGCTCACTTTCCTGAAATACGTCGAATCGGCGTCGGGCGAGAATTATTATGAAGCCGGTCTGAAGTCCGAGCACCTGAAACAGACTGTCAAGGTGAAGATGGACGAGCAGGGCGGTGTCCTGGCCGAATATGGAAACCGCTGATCGGATGAGCAGAAAGACTCTCGTTTTTATTCTGGGCAACCTGACGGCGTTCGGCCCCTTCATCACCGACTTCTACCTGCCGTGTCTGCCCGAGCTGACCGCCTATTTTTCGGCTTCGGCCTCGATGATTCAGCTGAGTCTGACGGCCGGCATGCTCGGACTGGCCGTGGGGCAGCTGCTCGTCGGGCCCGTCTCCGACAAATACGGGCGGCGGCGTCCGCTGCTGTGGTGCCTGCTGCTGTTCGTGCTCGCCACGGCGGGCTGCATGCTCTCCACGAGTATCCGGCCGTTCGTCTTTTTCCGCATGTTGCAGGGACTGACGGGCGCCGCAGGGCTGGTCATCTCGAAGGCGATCATCGCCGATTCGTTCACGGGCCGCGACGTAGCCCGCTATTTCGCCGTGCTCGCCGCCGTGCAGGGTGTGGCGCCGATCGTGGCTCCGGTCGTCGGAGGCGTGGCCTTCAGCCTGACTTCGTGGCAGGGAACGTTCGGCGTGCTGGGAGCGTGGGCCCTGGGGCTGCTGGTCGTATGTCGGCGTCTGCGGGAGACGCTGGACGAAAAGGATCGGCTCCAAATGCCCGTCCGGAAGACCTTCCGATGCTACGTGCCCGTGGTAACGAACGGCAAGTATCTGGTGATGAATCTGCTGCAGAGTTTCTCGTCGGCCGCGCTGATTGCTTATATCTCCGCCTCGCCGTTCATCTTCCAGCAGCATTTCGGACTGACGCCCCTGCAGTACAGCATCTGTTTCGCCGGCAATGCCCTGGGACTGGTGGCCGGCAGCAGCGTCGTGATGAAGATCAGGCGGCTGCCGTCGGCTACGCCGTGGTGCTCGGCCGGCCTGTTCGTTACGGGGCTGCTGATGTCGGTAGCCCTGTGGCTGGAGTGGCCGTTTTTCCTCTTCGAGCTGCTTCTGGTTCCGATGCTCTTCTGTGTCGGCATGATTACGCCCGTGGGCATCACTCTCGCCCTGAACTCGGTAACGGAGAACCGGGGCAGCGCCTCCGCCCTGCTGGGTGCGCTGCCGTTTCTGCTCGGCGGCATCGTGGCCCCGCTCACGGGTCTCGGCAACATGATTCGTTCGATGACGGCGCTCGTGCTGCTGTGTTCGGCCGTCTGCCTGGGCCTTTATCTCTGCTCGCGCAGGTGGAACTATTCGACGCCGGAAAGCTGAGATCCCGGCCAGGTGCAAAATACCAACATTTCGGTATTGCCGTTCAGGCGGGCGGCGCCTACCTTTGCACCCGTAAAACAGCGCGTAGTGCTCGATCACGTAAGTCCAGCTGACTTGGGGATCGAGCACTTTTTTTTGCGACATACCCGAACCGAATATGATCCATGCGAAAACCAGGTGGGCGATCTGCCTGCTGACGCTGAGCACGCTCGTCGTGTCGGCGCAGGAAAAAATACCGGCCCTGTCGGGCAAAATCATCTCGAAAGAGAAAGAGGAGGTGGCGTTCGCCACCGTCTATCTGAAGGGAACGACCTACGGGTGCTCCTCCGACCAGCAGGGCATGTACTACCTCCATGCTCCGGCCGGAAAATATACGCTGGCCGTCTCGGCCGTAGGCTACGAAGCGGTCGAGAAACCCGTAACGCTCACCGGCGAGCGTCTGAAGATGAACATCGTGCTGACGGCCTCCGAGATCCGGATGGACGAAGTGGTCGTTACGGCTTCCGGCGTCGGCCGCGTCAACCGGTCGCCGTTCAATGCCGTGGCCATCGGTACGAAGGAGTTGCAGAACTCCACCAAGAGCCTGAGCGAGGCGCTGGCCAAAACACCGGGCATGAAGCTCCGCGAATCGGGCGGCGTGGGATCCGACATGTCGCTGCTGATGGACGGATTCAGCGGCAAGCACATCAAGATATTCATTGACGGCGTGCCGCAGGAGGGCGTCGGCGACTCGTTCGGGCTGAACAACATTCCGGTGAACTTCGCCGAGCGGATCGAGGTCTACAAGGGCGTGGTTCCCGTGGGGCTGGGCTCCGACGCGCTGGGCGGCGCGATCAACATCGTTACGGACAAGTCGCGGCGCGGCTGGTATCTGGACGCCTCCTACTCCTACGGTTCGTTCAACACGCACAAGTCCTATGTCAACTTCGGTCAGACGTTCGACTGCGGCCTGATGTACGAAATCAATGCTTTCCAGAACTATTCGGACAACAGCTACAAGGTCGACACCCCCGTCGAGGAGTTCTTCCCGGACGGCACGTCGGTGATCGACACCGACAAGTCGTATCGCGTGCGCCGCTTCAACGATACCTACCACAACGAGGCCGTAACGGGAAAGATCGGCGTCGTAGACCGCAAGTGGGCCGATCGGCTGGTCTACGCGTTCACCTATTCGCACATGTACAAGGAGATTCAGACGGGTGTCGTGCAGAAGGTCGTCTTCGGACAGAAGCACCGCAAGGGTTATTCGCTCATGCCCTCGCTGGAGTACTCCAAGCACAACTTCCTCACGCAGGGACTCGACCTGACCATCACGGCCAACTACAACGACAACATCGCGCAGCATATCGACACGGCGGCCTATCGCTACAACTGGTTCGGCGAGAAACGCTACCTGAACGGCACGCTCGGCGAGCAGTCCTACCAGAACACCCGTTCCGAAAACGACAACTGGAACGCTACCATCACGGCCCGCTACCGGCTCGGCCGGGGCCACACGTTCACGCTGAGCCACGTTTTCAACGCGATCACCCGCGCCAATTCGCAGGCGGCGGGCGTGGCCCAGCGCGAGGTCGACGCTTTCGACAAGACGACCCGCAAGAACATCACGGGGCTTTCGTACCAGCTGATGCCTTCCGAAAAGTGGAACCTCTCGGTGTTCGGCAAATATTACAACCAGTACAACGCCGGGCCGGTCTCGACCTCCGAGAACGGAACGACGGATTACGTACTGCTCGAGAACAATGCTTCGACGCTCGGATTCGGTGCGGCCGGCACATACTTTTTCCTCCGCGGGGCCCAGGCCAAGCTCTCTTACGAGCGGGCTTGCCGGCTGCCGACCACCGAGGAACTTTTCGGCGACGAAGACCTCGAACTGGGAACCATCGGTCTGAAGCCCGAAAGGAGCGACAACGTCAACCTCTCGCTGAGCTACGACCGCACGTTCGGCCTGCACGGACTCTACGCCGAGGCGGGGCTGGTCTACCGCAACACGGCCGATTACATCCAGCGCCGCATCGGCACCTACTCGGGCAACAAGAGCTACGCCTCCTATTCCAATCACGGCAAGGTCGAGACCAAAGGCTACAACCTCTCTCTGCGCTATAGCTATCGGGGCTGGCTGAGCGTCGGCGGCTCCTTCACGCAGATGGACGTCCGCGACCGTACGAAGACCCTGAACGAGGGCTCGGTGCAGACGAATCTTACCTACGGCGACCGCATACCCAACCAGCCCTACCTGTTCGCCAATTCGGACGTTACGTTCTACTGGCGCAATCTTTTCGGCCGGGGCAATACGCTGAGCGTCGCCTACGACAACTTCTGGCAGCACGATTTTCCGCTCTATTCCGAGAGTCTCGGAGCGAAGGAGAGCAAGCAGGTGGTTCCGGCGCAGTTCGCCCACAGCCTCTCCCTGACCTACAGTCTCAAACAAGGGCGTTACAACTTCTCGCTCGAATGCCGCAACCTGACCGACGAAAAACTCTACGACAATTTCAGTCTCCAGAAAGCCGGCCGGGCCTTTTACGGCAAGGTGCGCGTCCGCTTCGGCGACGAGGGGAAGAACGGCCGGCACGGCCGGGGCGAGGATCGGCATCGCCGATAACGATCGGACATACAACCAAATCAAAATAACTTTCTTATGAAAAACAAATTCCTTTCTTTGGCAGCCATCGCCGCATGCGCGCTTTTCGCTGCCTGCTCGAACGATGATTCCGAACCGGTGCCCGCACCTGCGCCCGACGGCGGGGAAGCCTCGGCCTACGTGGTGGTCGGCACGTCGAATTCGGCGGCCTATCTGCTGACCAGCGAATCGCTCCGGGAGGGCGAGATCTCCGCGAAAGGCGACGGCAAGGAGGTATCGGCCGGCAACTCGTCGACGTGGTTCTTCTTCGGAGACAAGTACCTCTACCACCTGAGCTACAGCCAGGGACAGGCCGGCACGACCAGCGCCTACTACCTCGATGCCAACGGCAACATCCAGGCCCGCAGCAAGGAGTACAGCATCCTCAATTTCTGGACCTACGGCATGGTCGGCGATTACATCATCACCTCGGCTACGGCCGTAGGCGATCAGACCGACGCCGACGGCAACAAGGCCTACAACCTGACCTTCACGATCCTCGATACCGAAAACGAGACCTCGCGGACGATGACCGTCCTGTCGGAGGACTTCCTCGGCAACAAGGAGTATGTCATGTTCTCGGGTCTGCTGGAGGCCAACGGCAAGATCTACACGGCCGTCGTTCCGATGGGCTGCTCGCCCTACGGTGTCAAGGCCGGCGGCGTGCTGCCGGGCAACGAGGGACTGGTGGTCGACGGCGACAGCGGCACGGGAGGCGGCCGTACCGAAGCCGGCTCGCTCTCCGGCACGCAGTATGCCGATTATTGCTGGGTAGCCGTCTACGACGACATCACCTTCACCAATCCGACCCTCATCAAGACCGACAAGCTCAGCTACGCCTGCGGCCGCATGCGTTCGGCCTACTACCAGACCATCTGGGCGGCCGACAACGGCGACGTCTACGTCTTCTCGCCGTCGTATGCCAAGACCTACACCGATGCCCGTGCCACCACGCACAATTCGGGTGTCATGCGCATCAAGGCCGGAGCCACGGAGTTCGACGAGGCCTACGGCTACGTCGATATCGAGGGGCTCTCGGAAGGCCATCCGATCTACCGCTGCTGGCACATCTGCGAGGATTATTTCCTGCTGCAGATGTATACCCAGGGTTACAACATCTCGGGTAAGGGCACCAACGAACTGGCCGTCTACAAAGGCGAAAGCAAGACCTTCACCAAGGTTACGGGCCTGCCCGACGACATTTCGTCGATCAGCAGCAAGAATCCCTACTGCGAGGAGGGCGCGGCCTATATTTCGCTCGGCACCGAGTCCGGGGAGAATCCCTGCGTCTACAAGATCGACATGGCGACCGCTGCGGCTACGCAGGGCATAACCGTCGCTGCCGACGAAATCAACGCCATCGGCAAGCTCGTTTCCAGATAACGATTCCCATCGGGCAGGCACCTGTCTTCGGACAGGCGCCTGCCCTCATCTGTTCGATACCATGAAAAAACTATTTCGCAAACTGCATCTCTGGCTCTCCGTGCCGTTCGGCGTCTTCATCACGCTGATCTGCTTCTCGGGTGCCATGCTCGTGTTCGAGCGGGAGATTACGGAGGCGTGCCGCCGCGACCTCTGCTTCGTCGAAAAAGTCGGTGAGAAGCCGCTGCCGCTCGACTCGCTGATGACGGCCGTCGCCGCCACGCTGCCCGACAGCGTCTCCGTTACGGGGCTCACCATCTCGCCCGATCCGACGCGCAGCTGGCAGGTCGGTCTTTCCAAACCGCGCCGGGCGTCGCTCTACGTCGACCCCTATACGGGCGAGGTGAAGGGCCGCTACGAGCGGCTGCCGTTCTACGATACGATGTTCCATCTCCATCGCTGGATGCTCGGAGCCTCGACGGGCAGCGGCAAGCTGCTGGTCGGCATCAGCACGCTGATGCTTGTCGTCATCCTGATCACCGGGCTGCTGATGTGGCTCACCAACCGCAACAAACCCTTGGTCAAAAGCCTGAAGATCTCCTTCACCAAGGGTTGGATGCGTTTCTGGCACGACCTGCATGTGGCGGGAGGCATCTATGCCACGATCTTTCTGCTCGCTTTGGCGCTGACGGGTCTCACGTGGTCGTTCTCGTGGTACCGCACCGGATTCTACAAGGCGTTCGGGGTCGAGACTTCGGCCGGCGGCGGTCATGGAGAGCCGCGAAGCACTGCGAACGCACAGCAGGAGCAGCGCGGGAATCGCGACGGTGCCCGTTCCGAGCGTCCGGAGCGTTCCGAACGTGCCGATGCGGCCGGGAACGACCGCAGCCATCGCCGCGGCGAGGAACGCCGGGTTCACGAAGGCGAAGGACGGCCCGGGCAGGAAACCGTGCACCCGCACTCGCCCTATGCCCATTGGCAGGAGATTTACGAAGGGCTGGCACAGTCCCATCCCGGATACCGGCAGATCACGCTCTCCGATGGTTCGGCCAGCGTCGTGCCGGCAGGTCGCACGAGCCTCCGTTCCGGCGACCGGTTCGAGTTCGACCGTCGCGGCCGGATTACGAACGTCAAGCCCTATGCGGAACAGGAGAAATCCGCGAAAGTGCGCAGCGGCGTCTATACCGTGCATGTCGGTAGCTGGGGCGGCCTTGCGACACGCATTCTCACCTTCCTGGCGGCACTGCTGGGTGCTACGCTTCCGCTGACGGGTTACTACCTGTGGATCCGCCGGCTCGTCAAGAAGGGGCATCCGCATCACGAGAAATAGCGGCATGCCACCGAAAAAAGAGATGGAAGCTATTGCTTCCATCTCTTTTTTTCGTTCGTGCGGCCGCGCGCCGGCCGGTTACTCTTCTTCTTCGGAGTTTTTTTCCGTGAGGATCACGTCGGCGCCCGTACGGGTGTAAGTGCCGTTGAACCAACTATCCGATCCGGGAGCCGTCAGCTCTTCGTCGGTGAACTTGACGGAGAGGGTTTCGGTTTCGAAGTCGCCGCCGTTCTCCGGGCCGTCGATGTCGTGGAACGAGAGGTTGAATTCGGGGGAGAATGCACTGCCGGAGATGTCGTAAAGCCCTTTCTCGTCGGTAAGTGCCGTATTGTCTTTGCCGTAGCTGCGGTCTTCGTTGCGGATTTCGATGCCGGGAATCGGATTTCCGGCCGGGTCGGTTACCTTGCCCTGAATCCGGAAGTCGATGCGGGGCGTGCCGTACATGCACACTTGGTTGGGCTCGTTTTCCTTGTCGCAGGCGGCCGAGAAGCCGAGTGCCGAGAGCAGCAGCAGATAGAGTTCCCGTTTCATGGTCGTGGCAGTTAGGGGGTTGTCCGCAAGGTAATTATTTTTAGATGGATATGCAAACCCGGCGGGATAAATTTGGCATTCGGCGCGCTTTGCGTTACTTTTGCGGAAGCAAAACCGGACAAACCATGAATCTTTCGGAATTTTCGCGCCGCACCTCGTGCGAGGTACGCATCGGCGCCACGACGATCGGCGGGCAGCATCCCGTCGCCGTGCAGTCGATGACCAACACCGACACCAACGACACCGAGGCCTGCGTGGCCCAGATCGGGCGGATCGCCGCGGCGGGCGGGCGGATCGTCCGTCTCACGGCACAGGGTCGGCGCGAAGCCGAAAATCTTCAGCATATCGCCCGCCGCGTGCGTGAGGAGGGGATCGGGGCCGCGCTGGTCGCCGACATCCACTTCCTGCCCGAGGCCGCTGCGGTCGCTGCGCAGTATGTCGACAAGGTGCGGATCAACCCCGGCAACTATCGCACCGACCACGGCGAGCTGGAAGCGCTGATCGCTCAGTGCCGCGAGCGGGGCGTCGCCCTGCGCATCGGTGTGAACCACGGTTCGCTGGCCCGGCGCGTCTTCGACGAATGGGGCGATACGCCGCAGGGTATGGTGGTCTCGGCGATGGAGTTCCTGCGGGTCTGCCGGCAGGAGGGTTTCGACCAGGTCGTCGTCTCGATGAAGTCGAGCAATACCCGCGTGATGGTGGCCGCCTACCGGCTGCTGGCCGAAGCGATGGAGGCCGAGGGGATGCGCTATCCGATCCATCTGGGGGTTACCGAGGCCGGTAACGGCCTGGAGGGGCGGATCAAGAGCGCCGTGGGCATCGGAGCCTTGCTGGCCGACGGCATCGGCGACACGATCCGCGTCTCGCTGACCGAAGCTCCCGAGCATGAAATTCCCGTGGCGCAGCTGCTGGCCGAGCACTTCGCAGTGCGGCCGGGTCGCTTCGAGGTACGGCATCCCGAGCGTTATTCGCCGACCGAATACCGGCATCGCAGCCGCGTGGCGGTGCCGATCGTGCACGACGAGCCGATGGAGGGTTTCCGCGTGATCGAGGCGCTCTCGGGGAACCCGACGGCCGAACTGCGCGCCGCGATTCTCAACCTGGAGCAACCCGACGAACCGGTGGTCGTGAAGCGCCGCTACGACGACTCGTCGCTCGAAACGCTGGCCGTGAAAGCGGCGGCCGATCTGGGCGTGCTGCTGCTCGACGGACTGGCCGACGGCATCTGGATCGATGCTCCGGGCCATTCGGAGGCCGACATCCGGGACGTGGAACTGATGATTCTGCAGGCAGCGCGCGCGCGCTTCTCGCATACCGAATACATTGCTTGTCCCTCGTGCGGCCGAACGCTCTACGACATCGAAAAGACCCTCGCCGACATCAAGGCCCGGACGTCGCACCTGAAGAATCTGAAGATCGGCGTGATGGGCTGCATCGTCAACGGCCCCGGCGAGATGGCCGACGCCGACTACGGCTACGTGGGAGCCGGGCCGGGCCGCATCACCCTCTACAAGGGCCGCACGGTCGTCGCCCGCAACATCCCGCAGGAGGAGGCGCTCGACCGGCTCGTGGCGCTGATCGAGGAGCACGGCGAGTGGGAGGAACCTTCCGAAAGTAAAATGTGAAAAGTTTCTCCAGAGATGATCCTTTTGCCTCTTTCCTATCTTCCTTCGGTCGGCTATTTCGCCCGTCTGCTGCAGGGCGGATGCGTCGTCGACCTGGGCGAGCACTTCGTCAAACGTTCGGAGCGCAACCGGGCCCGTATTCTGGCGGCCGACGGCGCAATGGATCTGACGGTGCATGTGGCCCATGCCGACCGGCCGCGGCAGCCTATGCGCGACATGCGGATCGACTACTCCAAGCGGTGGCAGCACCAGCACTGGGGCGCGCTGACCGCTTCATACAAAGGATCGCCCTATTTTGATTTCTATGCCGACGGGCTGGCACCGTTTTATGAACGCCGCTTCGAGTTCCTGGCCGATCTGAACCTCCGGCTGCTGGAGCAGCTCTGCGCCTGGGCCCGGGTGCCGATGCCGGAGATCAGCGACACCTACGTCGAAGCCCGGCCCGGCGACCTTGATCTGCGGCCCCGGCATGCGAAAGGCCCGGCGTGGATCGCCGAGCCTTACGTGCAGGTCTTCGCAGACCGGCAGCCTTTCGTGCCCGATCTCTCGTTTATCGATCTGCTGTTCGCTGAGGGGCCGGATAGCTCTTCGGTTTTGAAACGTTGCCGACCTGAATAGTCATCTCGTCGCGCAGCGTTCCCGCGGAGGCTTTCACCTCCACGCGGCCTTGCAGCACCACCGTGTCGGAACGATACTGACAAGGCGCGTATTCGTTGACGACCACCGTGTCGCCGTTGACCAGCAGCAGCGGCGCGCCTGCGGAGGAGTAGAGGTGGAACGTCTGCTGCGGAGTATTGCGGCGCAGATGCCGCCGGCCGGCGATGTGCAGCGTCGGTTTCTTCTTGTTCCACAACGCTTTGTAC
>JAIDKM010000358.1 GCA_029051915.1 Alistipes sp.
CATTCGAGCCCTCCACTCAGCAGGAAACCTACGAAATGGTGCAGGCAGCGTTCGAGCTCTCGGAGAAGTTCCGCATTCCGGTGTTGATGCGGCTGACCACCCGCATGGCCCATTCGCGCGCCGTGGTAGAGGTCGCCGAACCGCGCGAGCAGAATCCCGTAAGCTGCCCCGACGGCGCACAAAAACGACAGTGGGTATTGATGCCCGGCAATTCGCGCGTGCGTTATAAAGCGCTGCTCGAAGATCACGCTCGTCTGGAGCAGGAGGCCGCAGAGAGCCGTTTCAACCGCTACGAGGAGGCTGAGAACAAGTCGCTGGGCATCATAGCTTGCGGCATCGCCTACAACTACGTAATGGAGAATTTCCCGCAGGGATCGCCCTACCCTGTGCTGAAGATTTCGCAATACCCGCTGCCGGGCGCCTTGCTGCGCCGATTGGCTGCCGAGTGCCAGACGCTACTGATCGTGGAGGAGGGACAGCCCGTGGTCGAGGAGGCCTTGCGGGGCATCCTGCCCGGTTCCGCGAAGATCCTCGGGCGGCTCTCGGGCGAACTTCCCCGTACCGGAGAGCTGACGCCCGACTGCGTACGCGCCGCATTGGGACTGTCTCCGTTCGAGGCGCATTCCGCCAGCGAGATTGTCGTACCGCGTCCGCCCGCCTTGTGCCAGGGCTGCGGCCATCGCGACATGTACACGGCTCTGACCGAAGTGGTGCGCGAGGAGTATCCCGAGGCCCGGGTCTTCAGCGACATCGGCTGCTATACGCTGGGTTGGTTGGCCCCGTTCCACGCCATCGACACGGTAGTCGACATGGGCGCTTCGATCACTATGGCCAAAGGAGCCGCCGATGCAGGTCTGCGGCCGGCGATCGCCGTGATCGGCGACTCGACCTTCACCCACTCGGGCATGACCGGATTGCTGGACGCCGTGAACGAACGGAGTCCCATCACGGTCATCATCTCGGACAACCTCACCACCGGCATGACCGGCGGGCAGGATTCGGCCGGTACAGGACGGCTGGAGCAGATCTGCGCAGGCCTGGGCGTCGATCCGGCGCACATCCGCGTAACGGTTCCGCTGCCCAAAAACCGCGAGGAACTCAAACAGCTGATCCGCGAAGAGATCACCTACCCAGGCGTATCGGTCATCATTCCGCGCCGCGAGTGCATCCAGACGGCACGCCGTCATGCGGCCGCAGCCAAAAACTAACCAGCAAAAAGGCCAATCATGAAAAAGGACATCATACTTTCGGGCGTCGGCGGACAGGGCATTCTCTCGATCGCCACGGTTATCGGACACGCAGCCCTCGACGAAGGATTGCAGATCAAACAGGCCGAAGTCCACGGCATGA
This sequence comes from Alistipes sp., assembly GCA_029051915.1. Lineage (GTDB taxonomy): Bacteria > Bacteroidota > Bacteroidia > Bacteroidales > Rikenellaceae > Alistipes. Next base: position 1,351 of record JAIDKM010000358.1, read on the forward strand.
GCCAGCGCGGAGGCGATGTACAGTCGAACCTGCGCATCTCGTCCCGGACGATTCATTCCGACCTGATTCCGCAGGGTGCCGCCGACATCGTCATCTCGCTCGAACCGATGGAAGCGCTGCGTTACCTCCATTGGCTTCCGGCCCACGGCTGGATCGTAACAAGTACGACAGCGTTCAAGAACATAGACAACTACCCCGAAGACGCCGCGATCGAAAGCGAACTGGCCGCTTTGCCGCGCGTGATCGCGCTCGACGTCGAGGCTATCGCCCGCGAAGCGGCTTCGCCCCGCTCGGCCAACATGGCGCTTCTGGGCGCTGCGGCACCGTTTCTCGACCTGCCCGTCGAACGGCTGGAGGAGGGCATCTGCGCCATCTTCGCCCGCAAAGGCCAATCGATCGTCGAACAGAATCTCGCAGCGTTCCGGGCCGGATACGCCCACGCCCGCAAACAGATGAAATGATGGGACGCCTGCCTTTGGAGAGCTCCGTACTCAGCAGCGTACTGGAGCGCATGGAGATCGCCGACATCGCACAAGCGACCATCCGTCAGTCGGGCGACATCGCCCGCACGCTGGAGCGCGAAACCGAAACCGAATTTCTCCACCTCGAAATGGGCATTCCCGGCTTGCCGCCCCAGCAGGCGGGTGTCGAAGCCGAATGCGCTGCCTTGCGCCGCGGCGTGGCATCGATCTACCCCAACATGTTCGGCATCCCCGAACTCAAGAAGGCCGCTGCACGCTTTATCCGGGCATTCCTCGACATTGAAATCGCCCCGAAAGGGTGCATCCCGACCGTAGGCTCGATGCAGGGCAGTTTCACGACGTTCCTGCTCTCTTCGCAGCTCGACCCGCAGCGGGACACGATCCTCTTCATCGATCCCGGATTCCCCGTGCAGCGCAACCAAGTGCATATTCTGGGGATCCGCAGCGAGTCGTTCGACATCTACGAATACCGCGCCGAAAAGCTGGGGCCGAAAATCGAAAGCTACCTCTCCACCGGCCGCATCGCCGCGATCGTCTACTCCAACCCCAACAATCCGGCGTGGATCTGCCTGACCGAGGAGGAGCTGCGCACCCTCGGCGAGCTGGCCACACGCTACGACACGGTGGTGATCGAAGACCTGGCCTATCTCTGCATGGACTTCCGCAAACCTCTGGGCCGACCTTTCGAGGCGCCCTATCAGGCCACCGTGGCCCGTTATACCGAAAATTGGATCCTGATGATCTCGGGCTCGAAGATCTTCAGCTACGCCGGGCAGCGCATCGCCGTGGTCGCCATCTCCGACAGTCTCTACTGCCGCGAGTACCCCGCCCTGCGCGAACGTTACGGCATCGGGCGGCTGGGCGACGCCTACGTACTCGCCATTCTCTACGCCGCTTCGTCGGGCACGAGCCATTCGGCCCAATACGCATTGGCAGCCATGTTCGACGCCGCCAGCGACGGCAAGGCGGATTTCGTGGGCGAAACTTCCGAATATGCCCGCCGGGCCGCCCGGACCAAAGAGATTTTCCGGCGCCACGGCTTCCGCATCGTCTACGACAAGGATCAGAACGAGGAGGTGAGCGACGGATTCTTCTATACGGTCGGCTACCCCGGACTGAGCGGTTCGGAGCTGCTGCGCGAACTGCTTCTGTGCGGCATTTGCGCCATCGCCCTCTCGCTCACGGGCAGCCGCCAGCAAGGCATCCGCGTCTGCATCTCCCAGATGAACCGTCCCGAACAATTCGACATGCTGGAGGAACGTCTCACCATTTTCGAACGAAACCACCGTTAACCGCAACACAGCAAAGCCATGAAACTCACGACCGCCGCCGAAGCCGTCCGGCTCATCCGCTCCCACCAGAGCGTCTACATCCAGGGCAGCACCTCGATTCCCGAAACGCTCGTCGCCGCGCTGGCTGCGCGGGGGCCCGAACTGAAGGGTGTGAAACTCTATTCAGGGTTCGCTGTGGGCCGTGCCGACGCCCCCTACTGCCGCCCCGAATACAAGGACTCTTTTCTGGTCAACAGTCTTTTCGTGGCGAACAACATCCGCCGCTGGCTGGCCGACGGCTACGGGCAGACGATCCCGGCTTTCTTAGGCGAGATCCCAGGGTTGTTCCGCGACGGCACGCTGCCCGTCGACGTAGCGATCCTCAACCTCTCGCGCCCCAACGAGGAGGGTTACTGTTCGTTCGGCGTCTCGGCCGACCTGGCCGTCTCGGCCGCGGAGTGCGCCAAGACCATTATTGCGCAGATCAATCCGCACATGCCGTTCTCCTACGGCGACGCCCTGATCCATGTTTCGCGACTCGCCGCCGCCGTCGAGGTCGACGATCCGTTGGTGGAGGTTCCCACGGCCATGCCTACCGAGATCGAAACCCGCATCGGCAACTACATCGCCGAGCTGATTCCCGACGGAGCCACGCTCCAGATCGGCGTGGGCGGCATCCCGAATGCCGTATTGGCGGCGTTGAAAGGGCACAAACACCTGGGGCTCCATACCGAAGCGATGACCGACGGCGTGTTACCGCTGTTGGAAAGCGGCGTGATCGACAATTCGCAGAAGAAGGTGCTCCCCGGCACGACCGTGGCTTCGCTGGCCCTGGGCTCGCGCCGGCTCTACGACTACATGGACTATCGCAAAGACCTGTTGATGAAAGACGTGGCATGGACGAACGATCCGTTCCGCATCCGCGAGAATCCCCGCGTAATGGCGATCAATTCGGCCGTAGAGGTCGACCTCACCGGACAGGTGTGCGCCGATTCGGTCGGCGAACGCATCATCTCGGGCGTCGGCGGACAACACGACTTCATGTACGGCGGAGCCTTGTCGGAGGGCGGCAAAACCTTCATCGCCATCCCCTCGACCACGCCCAAAGGCGACTCGAAAATCCGCGCGCAACTCGCTCCGGGTGCCGGAGTGGTAACGACACGCCACATGGTTCAGCACATCGTTACCGAATACGGCGTAGCCCATCTGCGAGGCAAGAATCTCGCGCAGCGGGCCCGTGCGTTGATCGAGATCGCCCATCCCGACCGTCGCGAGGAGCTGGAGCGTGCCGCCTGCCAACGTTTCGGCTACTCGTTCATCCATCTGCATTAGACAGCCGACGCTGTTCGCAGCGAGCGGCCGCAAGAACAAAAAAGCAGCTTCGGCCCGGAATATCGGAAGCTACGGTTTTCGGTAGCGCGGCCGCAGATTCAGCAGTCCGCCGCCCCGTTAAGAACGGGGGTTTATGGGGAAATAGAACGAGTGTATCTCTGTTCGATCTCCTCTGTCCCCGCTGGGCGGTTGTTCATCCCAGTCTGTCGGAGAGCTTGTCTCTTTTGAATAGGCAAGGCTTCAGGCCTTGCCACCCAGGGCTGGGTCGCATCGCAGATCCATCCCCGCCGGCCCGGGCGACATTCATCAAGACTTTCTCTCTGTCATTCATTCCAGCGATTGCCACCCATTGCCTGCTTCGGGTTACCGCAACAACACGACGGGAGCCCTGACGAACGTCGGCACGAACGGCCTGTACTGGTCTTCCGCGCCTTACGCTGCCGGCAATGCCAATGCGGGTCGTCTGTGGTTCGACTCGGGCAACATGAATCCTCTGGGCAGTGATCCGCGCGCCAGGGCCTACCCTGTGCGCTGCGTCCAGCATCTGCATGCTGCTTTTTTTTCGCCTAACTACAATGCAATACATAGTATATTTATTTGCACAATATATTTATTATCCATATATTTGCGACAGCAAGCCAGTAAAAGGGATAAAAAAGTAAAAAATTATCGTATTTCGATAAAAATAAATTGTTTTTCAGACAATAAATCGTACTTTTGTGCGTTGACGGTTCAGCGACCATCGCTCCGGTGTCCCAAGCAAACAGAAGAAAACCATGATAAAACTGCAGCAGATCCACAAAACCTACAACAACGGTTCGCCGTTGCATGTACTCAAGGGCATCGACCTCGAAGTCGAACGGGGCGAACTCGTATCGATCATGGGTGCCTCGGGATCGGGCAAGTCCACCCTGCTCAACATATTGGGTATCTTGGACAACTACGACAGCGGCAGCTACTACCTGGCCGGCCGGCTGATCCGCAACCTGAGCGAAACGCAGGCCGCCGAGGCCCGCAACAACATGATCGGATACATCTTCCAGTCGTTCAATCTGATAAGTTACAAGAACGCCATGGAGAACGTCGCCTTGCCGCTATATTATCAGGGAATGGCGCGCCGCAGACGCAACGCAATGGCTCTGGAGTACCTCGATATGCTGGGACTCAAGGACTGGGCGACGCACATGCCCAACGAAATGTCGGGCGGTCAGAAGCAGCGCGTGGCCATTGCCCGGGCTCTGATCAACGAACCGCAGATCATCCTGGCCGACGAGCCCACCGGAGCCCTCGACAGCGCCACCTCGCAAGAGGTGATGAACCTGCTGCGGCGCGTGAACAGCGAGATGGGCATGACGATCATCTGCGTAACGCACGAGCAGTCCATCGCCGACCAGACCGACCGCATCATCCGCCTACGCGACGGCATCATCGATTCGATCACCTCCACCGGGCTGGGACGATGAACGAGCTGCTGCTGGAGATCTGGACTTCGGTGCGCCGCAACAAGCTGCGCACGTTCCTCACGGGTTTTTCCGTCGCGTGGGGCATCTTCATGCTCGTCATTCTCCTGGGTTCGGGCAACGGTCTCAAGAACGGCGTTACGGCCAATTTCGGCACCTACGCCGTCAACTCCATCAGTCTCTACGGCGGCTGGACGTCCAAACCCTACAAAGGATATCAGAAAAACCGCCGCATCCGAATGCGGAACAGCGACCTGGAGATCCTCCGCACCGAGTTTCCCGAGATCGAAGAGGTGGCCGCCAACGCGTGGTTCCAGACGCAGACCGTAACCTGCGGGAGCGAGTTCACCAAAGCATGGCTGCGGGGGTCTCTGCCGCAGACCGGACGGATCGAGGGCATCAACCTCTCGGCCGGGCGGTTCATCGACGAAGCCGACATCCGCGAGTATCGCAAGACGATCGTCATCGACGAGCCCATGCGGCGGCTCTTCTTCGGAGAGGAGGATCCGCTGGGCCGGCAGGTGCGCGTCGGAAGTTCGGTCTTCACAATCGTCGGCGTCCAGAAAGGCGACGCACAGCGCAGCAACTCTTCCTGCTACATCCCGCTTACCACGGGCCAGCTCCTCTATGAAGCCAACAGCCCCGAGGTCAACAACATCATCTTCACGGTTCAGAACATCCGCACCGACCAGCAGATGAAAGAGTTCGAGCAGCGCGTGTTGCAGCGCATGGCCGCCGAACACGACTTCGCGCCCGACGACGAAAGCGCCATCTGGCTCAACAACACGATGGAAAACTACAAGAACATCATGGTAGTCTTCGCCGGCATCAACCTCTTCGTCTGGATCATCGGACTGGGCACGCTGCTGGCCGGCATCGTCGGCGTGAGCAACATCATGTTGGTTACGATCACCGAGCGTACCACCGAGTTCGGCATCCGCAAGGCGCTCGGCGCCCGGCCGTCGTCGATCATCCGGCTGATTCTCACCGAGTCAGTCGCAATCACCGCCGCCTTCGGATACATCGGAATGGTGCTGGGCGTCGCAACGATGGAGCTCGTCAACCGCTACATCGTCGAACCGCAGGGCGCAACGGAGGGGCCTTCGATCTTCCTCAATCCGACACTCGACCTGAGCGTTGCCGTCAGCGCCACCGTGGTGCTCGTCGTAGCCGGTTTGATCGCCGGTTACGTCCCGGCCTACCGTGCCGCGCAACTCAAGACCATCGACGCACTCAGATACAATAAATAGAGCCGACCCATGCATTTCTTCGACATCGACCGCTGGAACGAAATATGGCAGACCATCAGCCGCAACCGCAAGCGCAGCATCATGACGGCGCTGGGTGTTTTCTGGGGGATCTTCATGCTCACCGTCATGCTCGGCGCAGGCATGGGACTCGGGCGGCTCTTCCGTGCACAACTCGGCGACATGTCCACCAATACCATCCTCCTGCAGCCCTTTCAGACCGGCATTCCCTACAAAGGCATGCCGCGCAACCGTTGGTGGAGAATGAACAACGACGACGTGGAAGCCGTCAAGAAGCTGCCCGAAGTGCTCCACGCCTCGGCCGTGTATTGGGGCGGCGAACTTCACTGCAGTTACCATGAGCGCAAGGGCGATTACTCGATGATGGGTTATTCTCCCGATTACCAGCGCATCAACCCGCAGAAGATCATCTACGGACGCTTCATCAACGACGTCGACATGACTCGCAAACGCAAGGTCTGCGTCATCGGCACGCAGGTCTGGAAAGATCTCTTTCCGGGCGGCGAGGATCCTACGGGCAAGGTCATCAAGGTCAACAGCTCCTACTTCACCGTCGTGGGCGTCATCCGCAAGCAGAGCACGGCCATGTCGTTCAGCGATCTCGAACGCACGATCATCGTCCCCGTTTCGCTGGCCCAGCAGCTTTTCGGGCGCGGCGACTACGTGCACATGATCGCACTGGCCGGCCGCGAAGACGTGGCAAGCGCACAAGTCGAGAAAGCCTGCCGACAGGAAATATTCGCCCGCCATATCATTTCGCCCGACGACGAAAAGGCGATCTGGACAATGGCCGTCTCCGAAATGCTGGACAAGATCCAGGGGCTCTTCCGGGGCATCGCCCTGTTGACATGGATCGTCGGCCTGGGAACCTTGTTCGCCGGCATCGTCGGCGTGAGCAACATCATGCTCGTTACCATCAAGGAACGCACGCAGGAGATCGGCATCCGCCGGGCTATCGGAGCACCTCCGGCCGCCATTCTCTCGCAGATCCTGAGCGAAAGTTTCGTGCTGACGTTCGTCGCCGGCGTACTGGGACTCGCGGCCGCCGTGGGCCTGCTCTCGGCCGTCGACTCGGTCTACTACCGAATGGTCGTCCTGGCGCAGGAGGGGGCCAGCATCACCTGGATGGTCTCGTTCGGAACAGGCATACAGGCACTCTTCATCATCGTCGCAGGCAGTCTGCTGGCCGGCATCATCCCGGCATTCCGCGCACTGAAAATCAAGGCAGTCGACGCCATCCGAGAAGAATAAAAAGAAGAAACAATAATATCCGCAGCCATGAAAAAAAATGTAAAAATCCTCTTGGGCGTGCTCTTCGTCGCACTGTTGTTCGGCATGCTCTGGTTTCTGTGGCAGAAAACCCGGCCCGTGAAAGTCGTCTACACCATCGTGCAGCCTCAGGTCGACACCATTCGACAGTACGTGATCGCCACAGGCAAGGTTCAGCCGCGCGACGAAGTACTCATCAAACCCCAGATTTCGGGTATCGTCTCCGACGTCTACAAGGAGGCAGGGCAGACCGTCCGGCAGGGCGACGTCATCGCCACGGTCAAGGTCGTACCCGAAATGGGACAGCTTTCAAGCGCCGAATCGCGCGTCTCGATCGCTCAGATTTCGCTGGCCCAGACACGCCGCGAACACAACCGTACCGAGGCTCTGCACGACAAGGGTGTCATTTCCGACGAGGAATTCGAGCAAAGCCGCGCTTCGCTGGCCAAAGCCGAGGAGGAGTTGCAGAACGCCCGCGAGAACATGGAAATCGTCAAGAACGGCATCACCCAACGATATAAAGATCTGAGCAATACGCAAATCCGCTCCACGATCGACGGCATGATCCTCGACGTTCCGATCAAGGTCGGCAATTCGGTGATCCAGGCCAACACCTTCAACGACGGCACGACGATCGCCACCGTCGCCGACATGACCAACATGCAGTTCCAGGGCAACATCGACGAGACCGACGTCGGCAAGCTCCACGAAGGAATGCCCGTGAAGCTCACCATCGGCGCCTTGCAAGATGTCGAGCTCGAAGCCGAACTGGAATACGTGGCTCCCAAAGCAACCGAGGACAACGGCATCATCATGTTCGAGGTCAAGGCGGCCGTACGGATTCCCGACGACGTTTTCGTGCGGGCCGGTTACAGCGCCAACGCCAGCGTGATGATCGAGAACCGCGAAGGGGTGCTGACCGTTCCCGAGAGCACCGTCGAATTCGAAGGCGACAAAACCTACGTGCAGGTGCTGACTTCGCCCGAGCAGGACGAGGAGGAGCAGATTTTCGAGCGCCGCGAGGTCTCCATCGGGCTCTCCGACGGCATCAGCATGGAGATCACGGCGGGTCTGAACGAAACCGACCGCATCCGCGGCGCCCGCAAAGAATAACTTCAAACGCTTCCACGCATGAGACGCATCATACTGCTTGCCGCATTGTGCTCCGTCATCGCAGCACAGGCGCAGCTTCCCGACGAGGAATACGCCATTCCGGCCACCGGCCAACCCTGGACGCTCGACGACTGCATCCGCTATGCCCAGCAGAATAACATCGAGGTGCAGCAGCGGGCGTTGTCCGTCGAGCAGCAGGACGTCGAGCTCTCGACAGCCCGCTACAGCCGGCTCCCCGACCTCAACGCTTCGCTCGGTTACAACGCTTCGTTCGGCTGGGGTACCTCGGCCGACAATACCCGCAAAAGCGAAACGCTCCAGACCGGGTCGTTCGATGTCTCGACTTCGGTTCCCATCTTTCAGGGCCTGCGCATCAACCGGCAGATCCGGGGCGGCAAACTCGACTTGGCCGCCGCCGTGCAGGATCTCGAACGGGCCCGCGAGGATGTGGCGATCAACGTCATGACCCGTTATCTGGAAGTGCTCTACAACAAGGAGCTGGTCGGCGTGGCCGAGCAGCAGCTCGCTTTAAGTTCACGACAGGTGATCCGCAGCCGCGAGCTGGTAGAAGCGGGCCGGCAGCCCGAATCGGCCCTCTATGAAAGCCAGGCCCTCGCTGCCAACGACGAGCTGTCGCTCACGCAGGCCCGCAACAACCTCTCGCTGGCGCTTCTGGATCTGAGCCAGACGCTCAACCGGGAAAGCGCCGCAGGGTTCGACATCGCCACTCCCGAGCTCGACAGCATCACGCTCGCCACGCTCCGCCGGCTCGGCTCGGTCGAAGCGATCTACGACTTCGCCGTCGACCATCGGCCCGCCATCCATTCCGAACGGCTGCGCGTCGAAAGCAGCGAAAACGCCATTCGCATCGCCCGTTCGGCACTCTACCCCTCGCTCTCGCTCCGCGCCGGCTTCGGCACGGGCGTCTATAGCAGCATGAACGACAATTTCTGGATCCAGCTCGACAAGAACAGCAACGAATACGTCGGGCTCTCGCTCGGCATTCCGATCTTCAACCGGCGCGCAACACGCAACAGCATTCGCACGGCCAAGATCTCGCTGCGCAACCGACAGCTCGCACTGCACAACGCCGAACTCTCGCTGCGCAAGGAGATCGAGCAGGCATGGTTCAACGCCGACGCGGCCTACGCCAAATATCTCGCAGCCGGGAAAGCCCTCGCTTCGGCCCGCATCGCTTTCGACTACGAGGAGCGCAAGGCCGAGGCCGGCCGCTCCACGCTCTACGACTTCCACGATGCCAAGACACGGATGGAGAAAGCCGAATCGGAACTGGCACAAGCCAAATACGAATTCGTCTTCCGGCAAAAAATCCTCGATTTCTATCGGGGCGAGCCACTGACTTTGTGAGCGAATATTCCGGAATTTTCCCTACTTTTGCAGCCAAAAACATGCTGCCATGGATTGGATCCGCACCATACTCGTCGAACACTCGGCCCTGCAGGCCGTGGTGGTGATTTCGCTTATCTCGGTCATCGGAATCGGATTGGGCAAGATCCGCATCTTCGGCGTCTCGCTCGGGGCGGCTTTCATCTTCTTCACCGGCATTCTGGCCGGGCACTTCGGGCTGACGATCGACCCTGCCATGCTGGCTTACGCCGAAACGTTCGGACTCGTCGTCTTCGTCTATGCCCTCGGGCTGCAGGTCGGCCCCGGTTTCTTCAGCTCGATGCGCGCCGACGGCGTGCGGCTGCTCGTCCCGTCGATCGCCGTCATCCTGCTCGGCACGGCCGCAGCCGTCGGATTAAGCTACGCACTCGGAATTCCGATGCCCGACATGGCCGGTATCTTGTGCGGCGCCACAACCAATACTCCGGCACTCGGTGCCGCACAACAAACGCTCCAGCTGATGGGTCGCGAAGCCAGCGGTGCCGCCTTGGGATGCGCACTCACTTATCCGTTCGGTGTGGTGGGCGTCATTCTGGCCATCGTCTTCCTCCGCAAATGCTTCGTCCGGGACTCCGATTTGACGGGGCCCGACGCAGAACACCGGCGCAGCGTCTTCATCGCCAGCTACAGGCTGACCAACCCCGCGCTATTCGGCAAAAGCCTCCACGACGTTGCGGCCGAAAGCCAACGCCACTTCGTTGTCTCGCGGCTCTGGCGCGACGGCCGGGTCTCGATTCCCACGTCGGACAAGACGCTGGAGGAAAACGACGTGATCCTGGCCATCACCAACCCCGAAGAGGCCGATGCCCTGCGGTTGCTCTTCGGCGAGCAGGAACACAAGGACTGGAACAGCGGAAACATCGACTGGAACAGCGTCGACAACCAGCTCATCTCGCAGCGCATTCTGGTAACACGATCCGAGATCAACGGCAAACGGCTGGCGTCGCTGCGACTGAGAAACAACTACGGCATCAACATCAGCCGCGTCGACCGCTCGGGCGTGCAGCTGTTGGCTACGCCCGACTTGCGGTTGCAGATCGGCGACCGGCTCACGGTCGTGGGCGAGGCCGAAGCGATCCGCAGTGTCGAGAAAATCCTCGGCAACGCCGTAAAGACCCTCGACGAGCCCAACCTCGTGGCGGTTTTCATCGGGCTCTTCCTCGGACTCGCGCTCGGCAGCATTCCTTTCGCTATTCCGGGCGTCTCGATCCCCGTCAAGCTGGGACTCGCCGGCGGCCCGATCATCGTAGGCATTCTCATCGCCACCTTCGGGCCCCGGTTCCACGTAGTTACCTACACCACCCAGAGCGCCAACCTGATGTTGCGGGCATTAGGACTCTCCATGTATCTGGCTTGCCTGGGACTCGATGCCGGAGCGCATTTTTTCGAAACCGTCATGCGACCCGAAGGGGTGCTGTGGCTGGCAGCGGGCGCCTTGCTTACGTTCGTGCCGGTCGTACTGGTGGCTATTCCCGCCATGCGGTTCTTCCGGCTCGACTTCGGCGCAACGGCCGGACTGCTGTGCGGCAGCATGGCCAACCCGATGGCGCTGGGCTACGCCGACGAGACCATCGAGGGCGACCATCCGTCGGTCTCGTACGCCACGGTCTACCCGGTCTGCATGTTCCTGCGGGTGATCGTCATTCAGGTCGTGCTGATGCTGACTCTGTAGCGGCCGCCGGCTGCGACAATGCTCCCGCACCCGCCCGGACAGCCGCTGTCCACGCTCTCAGATCCTCGCCCGACGGCGACTGATATACACGCAGGCCGAACTCGGGAAGCGCACACATCATGTGCTCGAATACCGCCAGTTCCACCTGCACGTAGTCGACAAAATAGATCGACGTCGTATAAAAATAGAGTTCGACCGGCACCCCCGTATCGGTCGGCGGCAGCAGGCGAACGGTCAGCTTCAGATCCTTGCGGGCCGTCGGAAGTTGTTGCAGATAGCGCATCATGTAAGCCCGGAATACGGCCAGATTGGTCAGCTGACGACCGTTAATCGGCGGTTCTCCATCGCCGATGCCCTGCGAAGCGTTGTATTCGGCATTCTCGCGCAAAGTCTGCTCCAGGAAGTCGCCCAGCAGGCGGATTTTGCGGAATCGCTCCAGCATCTGCGGCGTGCAAGATCCGATACTCGTCATATCCACAGGCACGGAGAGCTGAATCCGCCTCCCTCCCGAAAGTTGCATCGCATGCCAGTTTACGAACGAGTCGCTGACCAGTTGATAGGGCGGCAGCGTAACGATCGTATTGTCCCAATTGCGGATCTTGACCGTCGTCAACGAAACTTCCTCCACGCTTCCGTCGGCACCGAACTTGGGCACCGAAATCCAGTCGCCAACCTTGAGCATGTCGTTGGCCGACAGTTGGATACCAGAAACGAACCCCAGAATGCTGTCGCGGAAGATCAGCATCAGCACGGCCGCCGAGGCCCCCAAGCTGGTCAGCAGGATCGTCGGCGACTTGTCCATCAGAATCGAGATCACCAGAATCGTGCAGATAAGCAGAGCGATCCCCTGCGCCGTCTGCCGCAATCCCTTGATCGGCTTGTTTTGCCAGGCGGGGCGCGATGCCACGATCCCGAACGCCGCATAAACGGCCGCGCTGATGAACCGGAAGATCTCGACGACGAGATAGACATTCATCAGACGCATCATCACAAGCCGCGCCTCGGACTTCTCCTCGAAAACCACAGGCAGCACCACCACCAGCACGATCGCACTCACCACGTGGCACCCGCACCTCAGCACACGGGTGCTGAACAGCGTATCGTCCCAGCGCATGCGCGTGCGTTCGACCACCTTGCGCACTCCCGGCACGATCATCCAGCACAGCAGCAGGTCGAAGAACGCAACGATCAGCACGACAAGCACTACGGCAGCCCAGAGATCCCAGCTGTCGTGCACCGTCGAATCGACGCCCAGCCAGCCGAGCAAGGCATCGGTCCATCTTTTCAACAGATGACGCATACGCTCGCTCTCCGCAATTTCCGCGCCGCGGATCGGCTCTGTCCGGGCAGAATGCTACGCTGCTTTCCGTCTCGGATAACGTCGGATATAATACACGCTCGTCAGAAATCCGACCACTGCGAACGCCGCACCGGGCAACGCCGCATATTCATAACCGAGTCCCCGGTCGATGGGCAGGCCGCCGCAATAGGCTCCGAAGGCGTTGCCCAGATTGAAAGCCACCTGCACCAGAGCGGCTCCCAGCATCTCTCCGCCACGCGAATTCTCAAGAATCAACAATTGCTGGGGCGACGACACACAAAAGAGCGACCCGGTCGTCAGCGTCATCAACACCAAGGCAAGCCACCCGACATGCAGGAAAAGGAAGATACCGATCAAGGCAACGGAAGCGGTCAGAAGCGTAGCTCTCACCATCTTCTCCGGGGTGAACGCATCCGAAAAATGGCCTCCGAAAAGGTTGCCGACGAACATGCCGAATCCGGCCAGCATCATGATCCACGTCAGGTCGCCGGGCCCGAATCCCGCAGTATGAAGCATCGACGGGCCAACATAGCTGTACCAACAAAGAATGCCGCCGTTGCCCAGCAGTACCGACGCCAGCACCAGCCATGGGCCTCCCTTCTTCAGAAAGCGGAACTGCCCGCCGAGCCCCGTATCGGGCAAGGGAGGCAAAGCCGGAACCCAACGCCGGATAAGCACCGCCGCGACGACGCCCCATACGGCAACAATGGCGAACGTAGCACGCCAGGTCAATGCTCCGCAGATGTACGTGCCGAGCGGCACGCCGAAAAGATTGGCCACGGTCATTCCCACGATCATGATCGATACCGCTTCGGCCCGCCGGTCGGCACTGGCGACACGCTCGGCGACGATCGAACCCACACCGAAGAATGCGCCGTGCGGCAATCCCGAGACGAAACGCATGGCCAACAGCGTCCAATAGCCGGGAGCTGCAGCCGCACAGGCGTTTCCTGCGACGATCAAAGCCGCCAGCGCCAGCAGAATCTGTTTCAAGGGACGAGTGCGGGCACACAGCACCATCAGCGGAGCTCCAGCGCAGACGCCCAGCGCATAGGCCGAAATCAGATGCCCGGCTTCGGGAATCGTAATCCCCAGCGAACGGGCTATGTCGGGAAGGATTCCCATCATCACGAACTCCGACATGCCCAATGCCAACGTACCGAAAGCCAAGGCAATAAGACTCTTTTTCATTATTCGTACATTTTCTGCGGGGCAAAAATACAAATAAGTCGGACATGATCGAACCGTCCGGCCTCGAAATCGTCGGCCACGGCCTGAAATGCAAAAGACGGAAAGCTATGCTTTCCGTCTTTCTATTTCGAGCATCGTCCTTCGTTCTAAAACTTCGGGCCCTCCGATCTCGGCTCTCCCACCACGAAGCCCAGTTCGAGCATCCATTCGGCCGTAGCCGGATCGACCTGATCGACCCGGTCGGCCCAGCGCCGTTGTTCGATCAACGTCCGCCGATGTTCCTCGATGCGCCGCTGCAACGGGAAATCGGGATGCCGGATCGCCGCACGCTCCTCGCGCTCCGAAGGACGGATGCGCCGATCGAAAACGTCGCGTTGCGAAGGCCGCCGCGCCCCCTCCCACTTGAATCCCTTGAGGTAGAGCTCCTGCCCGGGCTGAAGTTTGTCCATCGGAGAGACCGAGTAGTGCGGTTCGTTGTACCAGACCATCCGCACGATCCGGTTTTCATCGACATAAAAGTTGATGCCGCCGCTCTCGACGAAGAACAGCCCGGTGATCTCGGGCGGCACGCCGTCCTGATTGTAGTAGAGCGTCTGCGCATTGCCGTTCACGTTGTCGAGCCAGATTTCGTTGTTGCGGAAATAGGCCGTCATCTCCTTGCCGGCGATCTGGTTGTAGTGGATGCTGTCCAGCTCGCTGACCATCATCGGACTGCCGACGAATTCGGCCCGTTCGATCTGGCTGTTGCGCGTATAGACGTCCATCACCTCGGAGGTGATCTGATTGGATTCGTTCCACAGCACCGGGTCGATATACAGATGGATCGTGGAATCGGTGCTGACAGCCGTCATCGAGTCGCAGACACTCTGGAAATCGGAACGGTAGATGCGTACGTTATGGTAGCCCTTCATCAGCCGGTAGATGCTGTCGTGCGGCAACGGCAATGGCTGCAGGTCGAGCGAATCGTCCGAGGCAGCCATCGCAATGCTGTCGGCCGCCCACTCCTCGGCCAAAAGCCGGTAGAGCGAATCCTGCTCGGCCGCAATACGGGCCAGCTCCTCATCGAAATGTTGCAGGGCGGTCGAATCCGCCGGCACCGTCTTTCCTTTGCGGGCCAACCGGGCCTGTCGTGCCCGCAGCTTCGATTCGGCTTTGAGACGCCGGGCGACCAGTCGGGCTTCCTCACGTTCTTTCTGTGCCAGGAGCTTGGCCGTCGCTTTGGCCTGCCGCTTGGCTGCGATCTGAGCCAGCAATTCCTTTTTGGCTACGGCCGCCGCCCGCTTTCTGGCTTCTTTCTCTTTGCGGGCCTCCTCCTTCTGCAAGGCCTTCCGTTCGGCCGGCGTCAGCTGCGGAATCGTATCGGCTCCGGCCAGCGAATCCGCCACGGACAACGAATCGGGCCCGAGCGCACGCCCCAGCGAATCGAGGGTCGAGGCTGCATGCAGCGAATCGGGTTGATCTCCGGACAAATCCGGCGCAGGCGCGCCCGCCAAAAAATCGCGGCCGGGAAGCATCTCTGCGTCGACCGTTTCATCCTCGCCGACCGGCGATTCGCCGTCGGAAACCACTGCGTCGGCCGCCCCTTTCGCGGATTCATCGCTCCAGCGGAGCGTGAACAGCAAGATCGAATCGGCCCGCATGAAAAGCGAATCGCCCTGCGAAAGATCGTAGCTGACAACCGCCGGCCACCGGGTAAGCAAGGCATTGCCGGGCTCTTTCCAATACTCGCCGTAATCGCCGAACGCCAATACCTTGTGCGTAGTATCGTCGATCTGAATGTCGCGGCGCAGAATGACATGATTTTCAGCCCGGTAAAAATCGATGCTGTCGCTCCACACTTCCTGTTCCCGGGTGAGTACATAACCATTGCGCGTTACCAGATAGAGCGTATCGGCCTTGCGGTACTCGCCGCGGTCAGCATAAAGATAGTTGCCGTCGCTGCTCCAGATGTTGGTACGTTCGAAAAAATAGGCATTGTCGGTCGCCATGTTGTAGACCACCGAATCGCCTTTGAGTTCGTACTCGTCGTTGCGCATCTCGACCTGATCGACAGCAACCAGCTCTTTGGAGTCGGCGTAATAATAGCCCCGCACCGATTCAAGAACGTTGTCGCGGTTGGTCAACACTCCGCCGTCGGCGAACTGGCCGATATTCTCCTTGGTATTGAATCGGAACTGATAGGTATAGAGCGTGGCATCGCCGTCGACGACCTTGATGATCGGCGAATAGATCCGGGCCTCGTTGATCTCGCCGTTGTAATCGGCCCGATCGCCGTAGATGTAGGTCGTATTCTTGTTGATAAGAACGTTGCCGAAGAATTCGATCCGCTTGTCGGAATAGCGAACGGCACTGTCGCAGGTGATGACGGCTCCATTATGCTGGGCCGCAAAGTTGCCGACCAGGAAAATCACCGAATCGCCCGGTGCCACAGGCCCCGAGAGGTCGGACTTGAGGTCGATGATCTTCGTATCGGAGGATGCAGGCGCAGCTCCCCGGGGAGGGGCCTGCATCCCGCCGCGGGCGAAGATCGCGCCGCCGAACAAAGCGATGCACGATGCTATGGCAAAAAACCGGCGCACGACGCTATTTGACCCAGTGTTTGTTCTCGAACTCTCCGTCGCGGAATTCGGGATCGATGTAGATGTACATGGCATCGATCTTTTTGGTGAGCCACTCGCGGAAGATCCGCTCCTGCTTGGCTGCGACCGCCATATCTTCCAGCCGGAGGTAATCGTCCTCCAGCGACGCCTGATGCGTGGGAATGATCTCGATCAGCTTGACGACCTTCGCCATCTTGTTGCCAAGCATGTCTTCGGTCAGGAACGCCGGCGAAATCTCGCCGGGCTTGAGCTTCATCAGAGCGTTGTAATCGTCCAGGCTCTTGAAGTGGCCGAAATCTTCGCGCAGGAAGCGCGTTACGGTGAGCTTCGGATTGGAGGCGTTGTAAAAGCTCATGATGTCGCTGTTGGAGACCACTCCGCCGTTCATCTTCGAGCCTTTGTCGTCGGAGTGCATCAGCGCGGCCCGTTCGAAAGTGATGGAGTCGTTGCGAATCTGCCGTACCAGACTGTCGAGCACGTTGAGCGACGCGGTCTGTTCCTCGATCGTGTAAGTGGGCTTCAGCAGGATATGCCGGAAATGGTAGTAGTCGCCCTGTTTGTCGATCAGCTGAATGATATGGAATCCGTACTGCGACTCGACAACCTCGGAGATCTGCCCCGGGCGCATCTTCTCGAGCGCAGCCCCGAACGAGGAGTCGAGCTCGGCCAAACGCGACGGAGGCATCTCGCCGCCCCTCATCATCGTACCGGGATCGACCGAATACATACGGGCCAGATTCTCGAACTTGGCATTCCCCGTGATGACCCGTTCGCGCATGTCCAGCAGACGTTCGCGTGTGCGCTGCTTGGCTTCGGTCATCGACTTGGGGAACTTGGTGATCTGAGCATAGACATACTGCTCGGCGATGGTCGGCAGGCTGTCGCGCGACAGCGATTTATAGTAGCGTTCGACTTCCCCGGGGATCACCGAAACCTTGCTCATCACCGTGCGCTGCATTTCGTTGGCATACTCCTGCTCCTCGTAGCGCTGACGCATGATCTCACGGATGGAGAAGACCGGCATATGATGTTTGGCTTCGAGCCGCAGGATCGAGCCTTCCTCCGCGATCATCTGCTGCACCTGGTCTTCGACGGCCGAAAGAATGGCGACGTCGTTGATTTTGATCGAGTCGATCTGCGCCTGGTTGTAGAGCAGTTTTTGGGTCATCAGCGCTTCGAGCGCCTCGCTGCGCGGATCGCGGTCGGAGGTATAACCTTCCTGCCGCCGCTGTTCGACAAGCCGCTGCGCATAGTCGTCGACCTCCGACCAGAGAATCGACGAGCCGCCGACCACGGCGACCACCTTGTCGAGCATCACCTGTTGTTTCTGTGCCTGAACCCCGGAGCAAAGCAGCGCAAGCACCGCAACCGAGATAGCTTTTCTGAACATGACGAATCTGTTAATCGTTATTGACCGTTTCCTGCGCTTCGGAGCTCTCCCGTCCGGGAATCTTCACATCGCCGTTCTCCACGGAGCGCGAGTAGAGTTCTTCCTCGTGGCGACGGATCGTCTCGCCCTGCCGTTGGTTGAGCAGCACCCGGCGGATCGTCGGACGCAGCCGTTCGAGCGGGATGGGCTCGCCCTCGCGCCGCACGGCCTCGATCCGGAAATAATAGCGCGAATGGCTGTCGCGCATCTCCTGCACGGAGGTCGAAGCAAGAATCGAGTTGTAGTTCTGCGACTGCAAGGTAGGCAGATAGCTCAGGAATTCGGGAAAATCGGTCCAGCGGTCGCTGAAATCGTTGATCGTGAAGTCGTTTTTGATACACAACGCCTTGAAATCGCGCTGATCGGCCTCCGATGCCGAGCCCATCAGTTCCTTGAGCCGGCGGCTCTGGCGAAACCCTTCGTCGAAACGCACGATGCGGCCCTTGACGATGGAGCGGTCGAGCCGGAAATCGTTCTTGTGGGTATTGTAGTAGGCCGTTATCTCGTCGTCCGTGCACGTCGTGTCGACACCGATGTCGATGTAATACTGTTCCAGCTTGCGGATCAGCAGAGCCTGCCGATACTCTTCGACCATCTTGTCGATGCTTTCTCCCGAAGCTGAAAAGAGCACTTCGGCTTCCTGCAGCTTGAGCTGCTTACGCACCCACCGGTCGATGTACATTCCGATAAAAGCTACGCTGTCGTCTCCGACGAGTCCATTGGGAACCACCGACTGCACGTCGTGCTGACGCAGTTCCTTGCGGCCGACCTGTGCCAGCAGCGCGTCGCCGCCCAAATAACTCGGCAGCTCCTGACACGCTGTCAGCAACAGTCCCGCAACGATCGTTATTTTCGTACGCCAATTCATTTTCACAGGCAAAGATAGTTTTTTTACTGGAAACTAACGCAGAAAGAGTTCCGATTATTACACCCGGCTCTCTTTTTCCGTCTCCTCTTTCAGACTGCGGAGCTTCCGCCACACCTTCCATGCCGAAACAAGCGTTACGAGCACCGCACCTATATAGATAATCGTATAAAGAATTCCGTTGCCGATCGTCTCGCTCAGCAGCAGGTCGCCCCGCCCGGTCATCAACATCAGATAGGCCGCAGCGTTATTGAGAGCATGAAGCACCATCGGCGCCCATAAAGATTCGGTAACGATGTAGATGTACCCCAGAATCAGACCGATCACGAACGCATTGACCACCAGCATGGGATGAACGTGCAACACTCCGAAAAAGAGCGACGAGACCAGCCATGCAACCACCACTCCGCAGCGCTCCCGCAACGCACCGAGCACCACTCCGCGGCACAGCAGTTCTTCAAGCACCGGTGCGGCGACGACCAACGTCAGCATGGCCCAGATACCGCGGCCGTAATTCGGATCGGGCGGAACCGGCAAAAGCGACAACAGCGGTTCGCAGACCACGCCTGCCGCCATCATGAAAAGAAAGCCCCACGACAACAGCACCGGATCCAGTCCGCATTTCGAGAAGCGGCCGACAGGCCCGCTTCCGCCGCGCATCCGCCGATAATACAGCACCAGAAGATAGGCCGGAAGCATCGACGACACATAGGCCAGCGCCGTAAAAACGCCCTGCTGTCGCGGAGTCAGCTCCCCGATCGTCCACCCCGCCGCAACGAACGCCACGGTCAGCAGGAATCCCGCCACGACCTGCATTCCCAGCGCAATGCCCAGCATGGCAAAAAGGTCGCCCACGGTAGGGAAAGTCTTCCGTACCGGCATGCCGGCGGCATCCGGCCGCTGCTCGGAAGGCTGAGGTTCCGAAACCGGCTCCGTTCGCTTTTTATCCGTCATACGATATACTGTATCAAATCTTTGAGCCCTCAAAGG
>JAIDKM010000359.1 GCA_029051915.1 Alistipes sp.
GGGTGTTTTCCGTTGCCCGACATGCCGATCAGTTCGCTGAGCGACAGCCGGGCAATGGCGGATGCGGTTTCTTGTTGTCGGGTATCCATTGTCGGTCGTTTCTCGTTTCAACGACAAAAATAGCAGTTTCGTATCTTTTTCGGTCTGCTTCGTCGATAAAAAGGATGTTTCGAACAACAAACAGGAGTTCGCGGAAAGCCTCTCGCCCGCCCGGGCATAAAAAAACGCGCCGTATCCACGGCGCGTTTTCGTTTCGTCGGGGCAGGGTTTATTCCGCTGCCGGAGTCTCCGTTATGCCCAGTTCCTTGCGGACTTGCGGGGCCAGGTCGGTCAGGGCTTCGGCGTCGTAGGCCGCCAGCGAGCCGGTCTCGAATACGGCCAGGTAGCCGTTTTCTTTGGCGATCTTGTCGATCGCGTTTTTGGCTTTGTCGATGATCGGCGTCAGCAGCTCCTGTTGTTTCTTTTGGTATTCTTGCTGGGCGATCTGTTCGAATTCTTCACGACGGCTTTGCAGTTCCTGGAGTTCTTTCTGCTTCAGTTGGCGTACCGCATCCGAGTAGGAGTCGAAGTTCTTCTGGAAGTCGAGATACTTCTGGTTGAATTCCACGGTGATGGTCTCCAGGTTGTCTTGGAGGTCTTTGTAGAATGCCTGCATGTTGGTCTCCATCTCTTTGGTCTCGGGCATCGAGAGCAGGATCTCCTGCGAGTTGATGCGTCCGAATTTCTGGGCGAAGAGCGACGAGGCGCTCAGGGTCAATGCAACCGCGAGGGTCAGTTTGATAGCCTTTTTCATAGGGGATAGTTATTCGTTAAGTTTTCGATGTGTCATTTCTTGAGGGCGGCGATCACTTGTTGCGTGTGATCGGCCGTTTCGGCCGTGTAAAGGAGCGTCGGGTTGTTCGACGAGTCGATCACTGCGGCGGCTCCGATCCGGCGGGCGTAGGCTTCGATCGCGGCGAACACTTCTTTTTGAATCGGTTCGATCAGTTCGATGCGTTTCTTCATCAGGGTGCCGTTTTGGCCGAAGATGCTCTCTTGATACCGGGCCGCCTCCTGTTCCAGTTGCAGGATGGCGTTTTCGCGCGTCTGGCGCGCGGTGGCCGAGAGGGAGGCTTTCTGGGCCATGTAGGCGTTGTAGTATTGTTCTACTTCCGCATAGCGGTCGTCCACTTCTTGTTGGTATTGTTCGGCCAGGCGGTCGAGTTCGGCGATGGCCGTGTTGTAGGCTTCGATGGATTTGAAGATCTTTTCGCTGTTGACGATCACATAGTTCTGAGCCGTCGCCGTTGCGGCCGCCAGTACGGATGCCGCCAGAAAAATCAGTCGTTTCATGATTTGCGTCTTTGAGTGTTTATCGCGTTCGAATAGCTCTTTTCTTTCAAATTTGTTGCCACGGCACGGTTCCGGTTCGTTTAGAATTGTTGGCCCATGACGAAGTGGAACTGGCTGCCGCTCTTCTTCGTGCTGCCGGCCGGGGGATCGAATCCGTAGCCCCAGTCGATGCCCAGCATGCCGACTACCGGGAGGTAGAGACGTACGCCGAAGCCTGCCGAGCGCTTGATCTTGAAGGGCGAGAAGTCGCGCCACGAGTCGAAGGCGTTACCTCCTTCGAGGAATCCCAGGACGTAGATCTGCGACGAGGGTTTCAGGATCACCGGGTAGCGCAGCTCGGCCGTGTATTTGTTGTAGCCGCACGAGTAGTAGTTGCCCGGATCGAGGGCTCCGTCTTCGTAGCCGCGCATCGAGATGATGTCGATACCGTACATGTTGTAGCCCGTCATGCCGTCGCCGCCGACTTCGAAGCGTTCGAAGGGCGATACCTTGTTCTTGTTGTAGTTGCCCAGGTAGCCCATTTCGGCACGCAGCATCAGCACCAGGTTCGAGTTGCGGGTCAGGGCCTGGAACCACTGCGCCTTGAACTGCCATTTGTGGAACTCGATCCAGCAGTAGCGATCCTGTTCGCTCATCGACTGGTCGCTGTAGTCGCGGCCGTCCCAGAGCGAGTAGGGGAGCGTGGCCTGCACCGAGGCGCTGAACTCCGAGCCGCGGCGCGGGTAGATCGGCTGGTCGACCGAGTTGCGGGCGAATACCAGTTTGAGCGACAGCAGGTTGGCCGAGCCGTCCTCCATGACGAACGAATACCAGTTTTTCAGCGAGTAGCGTTCGTAGCTGGCTTCGGCGTAGAACGTGAAGTAGGGGTCGGGCCACGAAAGGCGCTTGCCCAAACCCGCCGCTGCGCCGTAGGTGCGGAAGTAGCGCGTGGGTTTGGAGCCGATCCAATAGGCGTCGTTCTGGTCGGAATAGTGGGCCGAGAGGGTGAACGAGTTGGGTTTCTTGCCGCCCAGCCACGGGTCGGTGAAGCTGAAGGCCAAAGCCTTGTAGTAGGTGCCGTTGGTTTGGGCCGAGAGCTGGAGCCGCTGGTTCTGCCCCATGGGGTAGGGGCGCCATGCGCCTTTCTTGAAGAAGTTGCGGATCGAAAGGTTGTTGAGCGTGATGCCCACCGAGCCCACGAAGGTGCCCGAGCCCCAGCCGCCCGCCACGTTGAACTGGTCGGAGGCCTGTTCTTCGAGCGCCCAGTTGATGTCGACCAGCTCGTTCGACACGGGCCGGATGTCGGGCTGGATGTTCTCGGCGTTGAAGTGGCCCATCGAACCCAGCAGGCGCAGCGTGCGCATCAGCAGCGAGCGGTCGTACAGCTCGCCGGGGTAGGTGGTGAGCTCGCGGCGGATCACCTCGTCGTCGACGCGCTGGTTGCCCGTGATGCCCACATTGTTGATGGTGAACTGCTTGCCCTCGAAGACCTTGACTTCGATGTCGATCGAGTCGGGCCCGACGATGGTCTCGGCCGGCTCGACCTGCGACATGAGGTAGCCGTTGTTCTGATAGAGCGACGAGACGGACATGGCCTCCAGGTCGATCTCTTTCTGGATGCCGAGCCGCTTGTGCATGGTCTTCTTGTCGTAGGTGTCGCCCTTCTTGATGCCGAACATGCGCTGCAGCTCCTCGGTCTCGTAGACGGAGTTGCCGACCCACGAGACGTTGCGGATGTAGTATTTGTTGCCTTCGGAGAGCTCGATGTCGATGCCCAGGCGTTTCGAGTCGATGGGGTAGATCGAGTCGCGCACGATGGTGGCGTTGCGGTAGCCCCGGGCATTGTAGAAGTCGATCAGCAGCTCCTTGTCGTCCTCGAAATCGCTCTCGTTGAGCTTGGTGCTGCGCAGGAAGTTGATCGATTTCTGGTGGGTCTTCTTGAAGGTGCGGCGCAGCCGCTTGTCGGCGAACTGCTCGTTGCCCGAGAAGTTGATCTTGCCGATCTTGACCTTGTCCTTCTTGTCGATGAGGAACGTTACGCGTACGGCCTGCGGGCGGATCGAATCGTTGTCGATGCGCACGTCGACCTCGGCGTTGCGGAACCCTTTTTCGGCCCAGTAGGCCTTGATGAGCTTGATGTTCTTGTCGATGACGTAGTCGGAAAGCTCGCTGCCGCGGCGGAGCTTGAGTTTTTCGAGCAGATCCTTTTTCTTGCCTTTGGAGACGCCCTCGAAGTCCCAGTTCAGCACGCGGGGCCGCTCCTTGAGGAAGACCTGCAGGTCGAGGCTGTCGCCCTCGATCTCGGCGCCGATCTTCACGTCGGAGAAGAACCGCTGGCTCCACAGCCGCGTGATGGCGTTGGAGATGAAGTCGCTGGGCAGATAGATCGAATCGCCGGCGATCAGACCTGCCGACGACTTGAGGATCTCGGGGTTGAGGTACTTGACCCCGTGGATGTCGATGTTGCGGATATAGTAGAGCCGCGGAGCGCCTTCGCTGCGCAGCACGGGAGCGTCCTCGGGAAAGGAGGCTCGGCCGGAGGTCTCTCCGGCGGGCGAAGGCTCCTGAGCGGATGTATTCGGGCAACACAGCGCTGCGAGCGCGATCGTCAGGAATACCTTACCGAATTTATTCATCTTTTACTGAATGCTAATCAACAACTTCATTTATCTGCGACCAGCCCGAACCTGCGGTCGCGCCGGGCGTACTCCTCCATGGCGCGGTCGAACTCCTCCTCCGTGAAATCGGGCCACAAGACCTGCGGGAAGTAGAACTCGGCGTAGGAAGCCTGCCAGAGCAGGAAATTGCTCAGCCGGCATTCGCCGCTGGTGCGGATCACCAGGTCGGGGTCGGGGACGCCGGCCGTGTCGAGGGCTCCGGCGAGGGTCTGCTCGCCGATCGCCTCGGGAGCGAGTGTTCCGGCGGCGACGCGTCCGGCGATCTTCCGCACGGCGCGCACGATCTCGTCGCGCGACGAATAGTTGAGCGCCAGCAACAACGTCAGCTTGTCGCCCCCGGCGGTCTGCTCCTCGGCCTGCGCGAGGTGCGCCTGCACCTTCTCCGAAAAGCGGCTGCGGTCGCCGATCGTACGGATGCGGATGCCCTGCCGCTGCATGTCGGGCGTTTCGTGGATGACGCACTGGCAGAACAACTCCATCAGGGCGTCGACCTCTGCGGCGGGACGTCCCCAGTTCTCGGTCGAAAAGGCGTAGAGCGTGAGATGACCGACGCCGTGGCGGATGGCGGCGCGCGCCGACGCCCGGATGGGCTCGATACCGGCCGCATGGCCCTCGTACCGTTCCATGCCGCGCTGCTCGGCCCAGCGGCCGTTGCCGTCCATGATGATGGCCACGTGCTGCGGTATGCGTCTCTGCTTGCTCATAATAGGGTGCAAATATAGGGAAATTACCGGTTTATTCCAAAGTGAAGAGCAATTAAGACCCGGATACGTGCGTCGCTGCGCTCCGCGCGGCTCTCCGGGCTGCAAAAATCGGCTAACCTCGGCTGTCCACTCCCCACATCATTTTATTCCGTAACGTGTCGTAGAACGATATATTGTGCGGGAGGGCCAGAAAAATCCTCTGCTCGGCCCGGCGAACCGAAAACGCCGCGTCGGGCCCGACGGGATAACTGCGGTTGTCGAGCGTGATGAAGGCGTCGGAGCGCCGCTCGTGCACGCGCAGCTCGATGCGGCTGGAGTCGGGAATGACCACGGGCCGCATGGTGAGGTTGTGGGGCGCCAGGGGCGAGATGACCAGGCAGGCGCAGGAGGGAGCGACGACGGGTCCCCCGGCGGAGAGCGAATAGGCCGTCGACCCGGTGGGCGTGGAGACGATGACCCCGTCGCCGTGGTAGGTGGCGACCATCTGTCCGTCGACGTAGGTCTCGACCGAGAGCATGTCGGCGCCGTGGCGCTGGATGGTGAACTCGTTGAGGGCCAGTCCTGAACGTGAATCCTCCCCGAACGAACCGCAGACCTCGAGCATCGACCGCGGCTGCACGGAGAGCTCGCCGTGCGCGATCTCCCGGAAGATCTCTTCGAGGCTCTCGCTCGGAGCCCCGGTGAGGAACCCCAGATGTCCTGCGTTGATGCCCACGACGGGAATCGGAGCCCCGTCCAGACGGTGAACGCCCTCCAGCAGTGTGCCGTCGCCGCCGTAGCAGACCATCGCGGTGCCCTCGGGCTGAGGCCCGAGATGTCCGCCGTAGATCCTCCCGGCGGGAAACTCCCGCCCGAGGGCCGTGCGGACGTCGGCGGCGAACTCCTCGTTGACGAGGAAATCGAACCCGAACTTCTCGAGCGCGGCGAACAACTGGCGGAGCTCCCCGCTGCTGCGGGCGAGCTGTCCGCGGGAAAAAAGTATGATTCTCATCGGCGGAGTTTCAAAAAAAGTGAGTAACTTTGGCCACGCGGCATTGTTGAATGCAAATATAGCGAATTTTATGACAAAGCTGAGCGTAAACATCAATAAGATTGCCGTGATCCGGAATTCGCGCGGCGGCGGCCTGCCCGACGTGGTGCAGGCGGCCCGGCGGATCGAAGGATTCGGCGCCGACGGAATCACGGTGCATCCCCGTCCCGATGCGCGGCACATCCGCTACGACGATGTGCGGGAACTGAAACGATGCCTGACGCGGGAACTCAACGTCGAAGGCAATCCGATCCCCGATTTTGTGGAGCTGGTGCTGGAGACGGCGCCGGCGCAGGTAACCCTGGTGCCGGATGCCCCGGATGCGATCACCTCGAATGCGGGGTGGGACACGCTGGCCCACCGCGACTTCCTGACCTCGGTTACGGAGCGTTTCCATGAGCGGGGAATCCGCGTCTCGCTCTTCGTGGATCCCGATCCCCGGATGGTGGCGGGCGCGAAAGCCTGCGGAGCCGACCGGGTGGAACTCTACACCGAAGCCTATGCCCGTCTCTATCCTGCGGGCCAGGAGGCGGCGATCGCGCCCTACGTAGCGGCGGCCGAAGAAGCGCGCCGCCAAGGACTGGGACTCAATGCGGGCCACGACCTCTCGCTGGAGAACCTGCGCTACTATGTGCAACGGATACCCTGGACGGACGAAGTATCGATCGGCCATGCGCTTATCAGCGACGCCCTCTACTATGGACTGGAAAACACGGTGCAACTCTACTGCCGCCAACTTAAACCTGCCGAATAACCGCGTGCCCCTCTCGAATCCCATATTCCGCCGCATATCGCGTCTGGCCGACGCTGCGGGCGTGCAAGCCTTCGTAGTGGGCGGCTATGTCCGCGACCACTACCTGCGCCGCCGGTCGACGGACATCGACGTGGTGGTGGTGGGCGACGGCATCTCCCTGGCTGAAGCCCTGGGCCGCGAACTGCACACGAAAGTGTCGATATTCAAGACCTTCGGCACGGCGATGCTCCGGGCCGGCGGCGTGGAGGTGGAGTTCGTGGGAGCCCGCCGCGAATCCTACACCCGCGACTCGCGCAAACCCCGGGTGGAAGCGGGCACGCTCGAAGACGACCAACGCCGCCGCGACTTCACGATCAATGCCCTGGCGTGGTCGCTCAACGAAGCGACGTTCGGAGAACTGGTCGACCCCTTCGGCGGGCTGGACGACCTGGACGCCTGCATCATCCGCACGCCCTGCGACCCGGACATCACCTTCTCGGACGATCCGCTGCGCATGATGCGGGCCGTACGCTTTGCGGCGCAGCTGGGATTCACGATCGAAGAAGAGACCTTCGAAGCGATCCGCCGCAATGCCCCGCGAATCAAAATCGTGTCGCGCGAACGCATTGCGACCGAACTTAACAAGATCGTACTCTCGCCGGTGCCCTCGATGGGCTTCGAACTGCTGGAGCTGACGGGGCTGCTGGAACTGATATTCCCGGAGCTGCACCGGCTGAAAGGAGTGGAACACCGCGGCAAGCACGCCCACAAAGACAACTTCGTCCATACGCTGAAAGTACTGGACAACGTGGCCCGCCGCTCGGACGACCTGTGGCTGCGCTGGGCCGCCGTGCTGCACGACATAGCCA
>JAIDKM010000036.1 GCA_029051915.1 Alistipes sp.
TCTATATCAGTTAATTTTGTAAACGATTGATAGAGTTATGAATCAAGAGGATGTAAAGGTTGCGTTCTACCTCAAAACGAACGAAACGAATGCCGCGGGTCGTTGCCCCGTCATGGGTCGATTGACCGTCGGGCGTTCGGAATGCGTGTTCAGCGCGAAGATGCTCGCGCCGCGTTCGTTGTGGATGTCGGGCCGTATGAAGGGTAAAAGCGCCGAGGCGGGCGAAATCAACTGCCGATTAGATGAACTGCGGGCTTCGGCGCTGGCTATCTACCGTGAGCAGTCGGCCGTTCGCGACCGAGTAACGGCAGAGGAAGTTAAATGCTTGCTGTTGGGTATGGCTTACGGACAGGAAACGCTGCTCGACTATTTCCGTTCGTTCATTGAGCAGTTCGAGAAACGGGTAGGTGTGAATCGCACGGCCAAATCGGCATGCACCTATCGTTGCGCCTACGAACACGTCGCACGGTTTCTGTCGGAGCGACTTCGGCTGTCGGATGTTCCTTTCTCGGCGTTGGATCGGTCGGTCGTCGACAAGTTCGATCTGTACCTGCGCACGGAGCGGAGGTTGGCTCCGAACACCGTCGTTCTCTACATGTCGCGTCTGCATACGGTCATCAATAAGGCCATCGCCGCAGGCATCATCACCGCCGATCCGTTCTCAGGTTACGAACCTCCGCGTCCCGAACGCAGACGACGTTATCTCACACGCGAGGAGTTGCGGCGGCTGATGACTACGCCACTTTCTGTGCCGAGGCTTTACCTCGTTCGCGATCTGTTTCTCTTCTCTTGTTATACGGGCATCAGCTACGGCGACATGTGCCGTCTGACCGCTGCAAATCTTGAAACAGCAGACGACGGAACGGTTTGGATCAAGGCCACGCGAGAGAAAACCAACGTCGAGTTCGAGATACCGCTGCTCGATCTGCCGCTTCATATTATCGACAAATACCGCGATACGACCTCGGACGGCAAACTGCTCCCTATGTACGGAAATTCAGAATTGAACAAAGGACTGAAACAGCTCGCCGCTGCTTGCGGCATCGACCGCAAGCTGACGTTTCATATGGCGCGACATACCTACGCGACGGAAATCACACTCTCGCACGGCGTGCCGATGGAGACGGTGAGCCGGATGTTGGGACACAGCCGCGTCGATACGACGCAGATATACGCCCAAGTAACGGATAACAAGATCGACACCGACACGCAGTCGCTCGACGAACGAATTGCAGAACGGTTTACGGTCGCGATTTAACTCTTCCTTAATTACGACGATAATGAAATCTCCGAATACTGAAAATAAAGCGCGCCGCAGCACGTTCGCCGTGCTGTTCTATATCAACCGCACGAAAGTCCGCAAGGACGGCTTGTGTCAGCTCTTGTGCAAGGTGAGCATCGACGCCGAGGCGGCACAAATCGGGACGAAAGTCGCGGTCGATCCTGCAATCTGGAATCCCACGACAGGACGTGCCGACGGGCGCAGCCGCAATGCCAACGAAGTCAATCGAGCCATCGACGCACTGACGGAAGAAATCAAGGCGCACTACAAGCGAATCAATCTCTCTTTAGGCTTCGTAACGGCCGAGCTGGTGAAGAATGCTGTGAAAGGTATCGGGCAGAAGCCGCTGACCCTGCTGGCACTCTTTCGGGAGCACAACGAGGAGTTCCGCAAGCGGGTCGGCATCGACCGCACGAAAGAGACCTACAAATGCTATATACGCTCGTACAACCACCTGCGGGAGTTCGTGCAGCGAAAATGCAGGCAGGAGGATATAACGCTCCGCAGCCTCGACCGGGAGTTCTACGATGCGTTCGATTTGTTTCTGCGGACGGAACGCCGCCTGCAACAGAAGTCGGTGCACGAACACCTCTACCGTTTGAAGAAGATGACCGTGCGAGCTGTCAATCAAGGGACATTGCGTCGCGATCCATATTGCAATCTACATCCTGAATTGCCCAAGCGCAAGAGCCGCCACCTGAAACTCGACGAGTTGAAACGGCTGCTCGCCGAGCAGGTTGCCGACCTCGAACTGCAACGGGTGCGAGACTGGTTCATCTTCTCGACCTTCACGGGACTGGCGTATGCGGATTTGAAACAGTTGTCGGAAAAGCACATTACGCAGGATCAAGAGAGTGTGCGGTGGATACATATCCGCCGACAGAAGAGCGGCACGGAATCGGTCATGCGGCTGCTGGATGTACCTCTGCGCATCATCGAGAAGTATCGGGCCGAACGCACCGACGAACGGCTACTGCCAGTCTGCTCCTATCAAAAGCTGCAAAAGCTTATGTCCCGATTGGGCGCAGTCTATGGTATCGAAAACCTTACATTCCATAGAGCCCGCCATAATTTCGGAATGCACATCACGCTCTCGCTGGGCGTACCGATCGAAACCGTCAGCCGCATGATGGGACACCGACGGCTGATGACCACTCAAATCTATGCTCACGTAACGGACAGAAAGGTGGATGAAGATACGAAGCAACTGCGAAAATTGTCCGCGAACCGCAAGCTCGAACTCTATGAGGAGCCGAAAGCCGAGCAGGCGAACAATTGATTCGATGACTTTACTAAACGAATGAAATTATGACGACACAACCCATAATGATTGAAAACGGACAAGTAATTATCCGTCCCACCACAAATGGAGTTTGGCTTACGCAAAGCCAAATCGCCGACTTGTTCGGTGTATTCACTGCTGCCGTAAGCGCGAATATCCGAGCAATACTCAAAAGCGGAGTTCTGCGTGAAGACCGTATTATCCGCCGCACCCGCTGCCGAAACGGAAACATCGTCGAACAATACAACCTCGAAATGGTTGCGGCACTGTCGTTCCGACTTAAATCCGAAAATGCCGAAGTGTTCAGACGCTGGATCGTAGAACGAGCGACGACACCCGCTATCGTCTGGAAGATGCCGACGAGTAAGGATAGTGTGCTGAACTGAAAAAAGACGGCTCGCAAAGGAGCCGTCTTTCTTTTACCTATCATACCAGATTCCGATTATCGAAAAGAGGTCGGTACGCCTTTTCCAACATCTGCTGAACATCGGATTCTTTGTAAAGAGCCTTGCCTGAAATCAGGTAATAAGGCAGTATGCCCGCGCTCCGATAGTCCTGTAATGTTCGGCGGCTGATTCTCAATACACGGGACAGGTCGCTGTCGGAAATGAACCGTTCGCCGTTGAACGTCCGTTTTATGCTTTTGCTCAACCTGTCGAGCACCTTGTCCGTATGCTCCAACCGTTGAAGAATATCCTTTATGCAGGGGTCTTGCTGCCCCATCAGATAGTTTTTCATTTCGTTTGATTTTGCTGGTGATACGATGATTTCAAAAGGGTTTCGACATCTTCTGGCTTGTAGAAGATTTTGTGCTTGATGCAGCTATACGCCAACAACCCTTTCTCCCGATAGGTTTGCAGGGTACGCAGGGATATTCCCAGTATTTCGCATACTTCCTGATTATCGAGCCATTTCTTCAACCCCAAGTCCTCTTGACTACGGCACAAAGCGACCGCTTTTTCTTCGACGGATTTCACCCGTCGGATCATCTCGTCGAAGAGCCTTGTATCTATACTTACGATTTCCATATTATGATTCGTTTTTGCTTCCCGGACGTTCAAATATAGCCAAACGAGTGTTCGTATCCTATGCGTCATCATGCTATGGACGCATGTGGCGTCGAAGTGGCCACGAGTGGCACAAAACCATATTCCCGGTCGTGCCGATATGACGCCGTGAACGAGTATGTATACGTTCGCGTCATTGCTTTTTCTCTCCGAGCTTCTCTTCCATAACCTTTTCCTCATCTTTTCGCCTGCCTGCGCAAGACCGGTATAGAGCGGATGAATCTGTTGCAGTAGCAAAGGTATTTCCGGGCTTTACGCTCGTGCAAGATCGGGCCGGCGGGCGGTTCATTTCGATGTTATAAACTTTCCGCCAATAAATCAACCCGGAGCACAAACGGGGTTTGATTTCTTTGAAAAAGTGTATCTCTTCCGCATCATCGTGGCAATGAAATTTTTTAATCGGTTGAAGGCTTCGGCATAAACGAGTGAGGCATCGTGCGATTTTTTCATGATGTTCA
>JAIDKM010000360.1 GCA_029051915.1 Alistipes sp.
GCTCCACCAGCCCGGCCACCAGACGGCAAAGCGTCGGTTCCGTGAACCCGAGGTAGGTATAGCCGTAGCGCACGGCGCGGCGCAGGATGCGGCGGATCACATAGCCCGCCTTGACGTTCGAGGGCAGCTGCCCGTCGGCGATCGAGAAGGCAATGGCCCGCAGGTGGTCGGCGATCACGCGCATGGCAATGTCGCACTTCTCGTCGGCGCCGTATTGCTTACCCGACATCGCCGCGATCCGGGCGATCGTCGGTTGGAAGACGTCGGTATCGTAGTTCGATTTCTTGCCTTGCAGAATCATGCACAAGCGTTCGAAGCCCATGCCCGTGTCGACGTTGCGCGCCGGCAGTTCTTCGAGCGAGCCGTTGGCCTTGCGGTTGAACTGCATGAAGACCAGGTTCCAGATCTCGATCACTTGCGGGTGGCTCTGGTTGACCATCTCGCGGCCCGGCTTCGCCGCGATCTCGGCTTCGTCGCGCAGGTCGAAATGAATCTCCGAGCAGGGGCCGCAGGGGCCCGTCTCGCCCATCTCCCAGAAGTTGTCGTGCTTGTTTCCGCGGATGATGTGGTCTTCGGGCAGGAATCGTTTCCAGTAGTCGTAGGCTTCCTGGTCGAACGGCACGCCGTCCTCCTCCGAGCCTTCGAACACCGTCGCATACATCCGTTCGGCCGGCAGCTTGTAGACGTCGTGCAGCAGCTCCCAGGCCCATTCGATCGCCTCTTTCTTGAAGTAGTCGCCGTACGACCAGTTGCCCAGCATCTCGAACATCGTGTGGTGATAGGTGTCGTGGCCTACCTCCTCCAGGTCGTTGTGCTTGCCCGAGACGCGCAGGCACTTCTGCGTATCGGCCGCACGGGGATACTTGCGGGGCGCGTTGCCCAGAAAAATATCCTTGAACTGGTTCATGCCCGCGTTGGTGAACATCAGCGTGGGGTCGCCCTTGACGACCATCGGCGCCGAGGGCACGATCGCGTGGCCTTTGCTTTCGAAAAAGTCCAGAAAAGCCTGACGGATTTTTGCAGATTCCATATATACTATATTGTCTTGTTTCAACGTTATCGGGGTACCGGGTTGCAAAATTACACAATTAAACTTAAATTTGCATCCTGAAGACCGCAGTTTTTTAGAGGATGACGCAAAAACAGATAGCCCTGTCCGAATCGCCGACCCCTGCCCGCACGACCCGCGGCGCAGAGCGTGCGGCACGCGAAGCGGTGAAAGCACCGATCCAGCTGCGCGTCTACCGCGTGCTGCGCAAGATCCTCATCGGGTTCATCCTCGTGTCGATCGTCAACGTGCTCTTTTCGCAGTACTTCCAGACGCCCAAGCTCTACCGCATCGACCAGGCGAACCGTTCGCTGATGATCCGTTACCGCATTCTCCGCGAGCGCATCCGCACGGCCCAGAGCCGCGTCGACGAGATCCGCCACCGCGACAGCTACGTCTACCGGGCCCTCTTCTCGACCGACACGCTCTCCATCCCCGAGGTGTGGTATCCCTACCCCGACGAAAAATACGCTCCGTTGGCCGACGATCCTTTCGCTTCGACGATGGTCGGCACCTGGAAGCAGCTCGACGCGCTGGCCCGCACCATCTACCTGGAGTCCGTTTCGTTCGACGAGCTGCAGGTTCTCTCGAAGGACAAATCGCGCCTCGCGGCCGCCATTCCCGCCATCTGGCCCATCGACCGCAAGGCGTTGCACGGCAACCACATCGGGGCGTTCAATCCGCGGCGCATGCACCCGATCTACCACCGCATCATCTTCCACAAGGGCTGCGACCTCGGCTGCGACCGCGGCACGCCGGTCTACGCCACGGGCGACGCCACGGTGCAGCATACCGACATCGGCGAGGCGGATCGCGGCTACGGCATGCAGATCCTCCTGAACCACCGGTTCGGATACCAGACGCGCTACGCCCACCTGAGCAGGATCTTCGTGAAGCCCGGCGACAAGGTTACGCGCGGGCAGATCATCGGCGAAACCGGCAATTCGGGCGGCTCGACGGCTCCGCACCTCCACTACGAGGTGATCCACCTGGGCACGCCCGTCAACCCGATCAATTACTTCAACCGCCACATGACCAACGAGGAGTACGACCAGTACATGGAACAGATGCGCGATACCAACTTCGAAATGTAAGACGATGCCCGACAAGAAAGAGTTCGAAAAATATCGCCGGCACAAGCGGCGCCGGCAGAACATCATCCGCGCGACGATCCATCTGTTCGTGTGGATGGGTGCGGCCGTGTTGTATTACATGGGCTTCTCGATCTTCTTCGACACGCCCACGGAGTACCTCCTCCGCCACTCGACCGACGCTCTGCGCGACGAGTATGCGGTGCTCTCGCAGCGTTACGACTCGCTCGAGGTCGTCCTCGGCAACCTCGAGGCACGCGACCGCAGCGTCTTCCACACGCTCTTCGAGTCGGAGCCTTACGAGTACGGGGCCGAGACGGGCAGCCATCGCGGCACCACCTACGAGGAGCTCGTCTCGCACACCACTCCGCAGCTGCGGCGCAGCCTGCGCCAGCGCACCCTCGAAATGGAGGCGCGGCTCGAATCGCTCAACGGCACTTACCGCACTTTGCAGTCGCTCATCGATTCCATCGGCCCCGGGCGCAACAGCATCCCGGCCATCCAGCCCGTCATCAACAAGCAGCTCGCCTTGCTGACGGCCTCCTACGGCATGCGTATCCATCCGTTCTACAAAACGTTGCAGTCGCACCAGGGCGTCGACTATACCGTGCCAGAGGGTTCGCGCGTCTTCGCCACGGCCGACGGCGTCGTGCGCGACGTCCTCTCGCGCAACTCCACCTCGGGCCGCACCGTTACGATCGACCACGGCAACGGCTTCGAAACTTCCTACAGCCATCTTTCGCAGATCGACGTCCGCAAGGGCCAGCGCGTCAGCCGCGGCGACATCATCGCCCGTTCGGGCGACACGGGTCTCTCGCTGGCGCCGCACCTCCACTACGAGGTTCGTTACAACGGCATGCGGATCGACCCGATCCACTACTTCTTCATGGAGCTCTCCCCTTCGGAGTACCAGCGGCTGATGCGCATCGCACAGTCGGGCATGCAGTCTTTCGACTGATCTTCCGCTTCAAGGCATGGACTCCCGGATCCGACTCATTTTGCTCGACTTCGACGGTACGCTCGCCGACACGCGGCAGGCCAATACGTCGGCCTACGTCGCCGCGCTCACCGAGGCCGGTTACCCGCTCACCGAGCAGGAGTACGCCGACCGTTACTTCGGCATGCGGTGCGACGAGTTCCTCCGCACCTACGGCATCGATGACCCCGTCGAGCGCGAACGGCTGCGACTGCGGAAAATCGAGCTCTACCCCACGTTTTTCGGCTCCGTAAAGCTCAACCGGCCGTTGTGGGATTTCTGCCGCCAGTTCCGCACGCAGGGCGGCCGGGTGTGGATCGTCTCCACCGGCAGCCGCGCCAACATCGACAACGCGATGCGCCATCTGGGCATCGGCGGCCCCGATACGCCGGAGACGTTGTGCCCCGAGGGACGGGTCGACGGCATTCTGGCCGGCCCCGACATCGCCTGCAGCAAGCCCGCGCCCGATTGTTTTCTCGAAGCCATGCGGCGCGAGGGGGTCTCGGCAGCCGAAACGCTGATCTTCGAGGACTCGCCCGTGGGGCTCGAAGCAGCCCGCAGAAGCGGCGCCCCCTACTTCCGGGTCTCGCTCTGAACGCGCTGCCCCGGCCTACCTATCCCCTTTCGCCCGGCTCCGGCTCTCCTCCGCTCCAGCTCCGGGTTCTCCGGCACGCCCGCTCTGCCTCCCTTCCCCGGCTCGCGTCGCAACCTCTCCGCATCCATTCCGAAACCGCATCAAGCTCCTTACAACCGAAAACCGGCCCCGAAAGGGCCGGTTTTCAGCGTTTGCAGATCACCTTGAAGTCGCAGAACTTGCAGGTGTCGGCATCTTCGCATTGGCGGAACGGAACCGCCGGATCATAAAGTTCGGCCAGCGTCTCGCTCAGCAGCCTTTCGAATTCCTCGGCATAGTGCGAGTATCGCAGCCCCTGTTCTTTCAGTTCCTTGTCCCGAAGCTCCGGGCAGTAGTCGTCCCGGTGCATGTTGCGGACATAGTAGAGCGTCGGAGTGGCGTCGACGCCGCGCGAACGGTGGAGCATCATCGAGTAGAGCAGCGTTTGCAGGACATTCGACTGCCGTTGCTTGCCCTCGCCACGGAACAGCGACTCCACGCCGTCGAACTCCAGATGCGCCGCCCCGGTCTTGTAGTCGACCACGCGCAGCGTCCCGTCGTCCAGCCGGTCGATGCGGTCGGCAATTCCCGCGAACTTGATCCGCAGCTTGCGGCCGGCAGCTTCGAACGGGAAAGCGTAGGAGACTTCTTCTTCGAGTCCCGTCGTCATGAAGGCGTCGTGCGCCGCATCGTAGCGCATCACGCCGCCCCGCAGGTAGCGCGTAACGATATCCTTGACCAGCAGGAGGTTGCCCGTATAGTCGGCCGGCGTGGCTTGTTCGTCGCGCAGGTAGTGGAGGTTGATCGCCCCGACGACCGCCCCCGCCGCTTCGTCCGTGCGGCGCAGGGCTTGCAGCGTCGCTCCCGGGTGCGACTCGCCCACGATGCGGCCATAGAGATTCTGCGCCGAGGCATGCAGAATCGTTCCGAACATCGGGGCGTCGACCTCCTCGGCCACTTCGTTTTCCGCCGCCAGCCGCGCCACCGAATGGAAATAGAAGCGCAGCGGGCAGGCCACATAGCGGAAAAAGGCCGTCGGCGAAAGCGTCGCCTTGCTCTCGGGATCCACGAATCGCTCCAGCCGGGCCATCGTCTGAGGATCTTTCGCCACCTCGATCGGTGCCGTTCGGGCCAGATGGACGTCGACGCCCACCTCGACCCGCTGCACGGGGATGCCGCTTTCGTAGTCGAGTTGATAGATGTAGCGGCTCGGCTCGCCCGTCGACTTGTCGTCGGCATGCGAGCAGTAGAGCATGTGCACGCGCCGGGCCCGCTGGATCAGCCGGTAGAAATAGTAGGCATAGACCCCTTCGTGGTGCTCGGGCGTGGGCAGCTCGAACGCCGCACGCAGGTTGTAGGGCACGAACGAGGCCTGCGCCATGCGGTTGCCCGGGAAGTTGTCGTCGTTCATCGAGAGGATGACGACGTTTTCGAAATCGAGGTTGCGGGTCTCCAGAATCCCCATCACCTGCAACCCTTCGAGCGGCTCGCCCTCGAACGGAATGCGGATCGTCTGCAGGTAGCGGCGCAGCAGCGAGACGTAGACGTCGGTTTCGACTGCGATATCGCACGCTTCGAGCGAGTTGCGCAGCTTGGCGATCCCCTCCGCCAGCATGGCCAGAAACTCGATGCGCCGCCGGGCATCGTCGCCGGCATAGGGTATCCGGGCCACGGCGCCGATCACCTCCGACAGCCAGTCGGAGAGCTCCTGCCACGTGCGGGCCGGCCGGAAAATGCGCCGCAGCAGGTCGTTGCGGCCCAGCCACGCGGCATCGACCGAGATCCGGCGTTCGCGCACGATCTCCTCGGCAAGCTCGCGGGTCAGCTTTTCGTCGCTCCCCGAGACATAGGGATGGGACAACAGCCCCGCGGCATCGACATGGTAAAAGAGCGTCCTTTCGCCCTTGGCCCGGCCATGCGCCTGCAGCGCCACGAGCCGCTCAACGAACGTATAGGCCAGGCTCTGCTTGAGCGGATAGCCCATCGTTACGTTCACCTTCCCCACCTCCTCCGGCAGGGCATAGAGCAGCGGCAGCAACAGATTTTCGTCGGTCAGCACCACGGCCGTCCGCTTGTCGAGCGGGCCGCTGCGGGCATACTCGCGCAGGATCTCCGCCGCATACTTGCACTGCACGGCGTTCGAGACGGCGGAAACCACCGTCAGCTCCTTGGGCCGGGACATGTTGTCGTGCGAAATTCCGGGACGCGGCGGAAACAGCTCCACGTTGCGGCGCACGAACATGCCGGCCTCCTGCTCGGCATGATCCTTATAATATGTATCGTAATCCCAATAGAAGTCGGTTTCGGCGTTCGTCGCCAGGAAGCGAAACAGGATCTTCTCGCACTCGGAGAGGGCATTGAACCCCGCCACGACATAGCGCCGCGGCTCCGGAAAGGCGTATTCACCCCGCTCGATGCGGTCGGCCGCCACGCGCTGCACCATGCCGCCGTAGGCGATGCCCAGCTTCTGCAGGCGCCGGCGGTAGGATTCGTAGATCGGGCCCAGCGTCTTCCAGATCTCCAGGAACTTGCGCTTCTCCTCCGAAAGGTCGGCCTCGGGGCCCAGCGACGACCAGAAGTTGCGGATGATCTCCAGCTGTTCGGGCGTCAGGTAAGAGATGTCCGCCTCGATCTCCTTGAGATCCGAGAGGTTGCGGAACAGCTGCGCCGCGTCGATGCGATATTTATCGATCGTGTCGAAGTCGGCGAGCAGCATCTCGCCCCAGAAATAGAACCTGTCGAAAGACTCCTTGTGAAACTGCGAATAGATCTTGTAGAGCTCGGCGATGAGCCGCAGGCGGTCGCCCGTCCTCAGTTCCGAGATTTCTTCCGTCAACTCGTCGATCGTCGACCACGCCGGCTGCCACACGGGGCGTCCGACGATGCGGCTCAGCGCATCGGTGAAGAAGAGCCGTGCGCGCCGCGACGGAAACAACACCGTCCGCTCGGAGAGCTCCTCGCCGTAGCGTGCATGGAGGTCGCGTGCCACCTCCTCAAGAAAACCGGTCATAGCCATCGTCGTTTATTCGGCCGCCCGATCCGCCGCCCGCTGCCAGAAACTGCGGTTGTTGCGCAGCAGCGCCGGCGTCGTTTTGTTGTCGACTGTGGCGCCGGTCGTCGCCCGGAACTCCAGCCGGTCGGTCGCGTCGAGCGTAACGCGGGCCTTGTTCTGGGCATTCACGCGAGCCGCCATGCAGGTCATGCCGGCGGCGTCGACCTGCCCCGTCGAAGCCTCGAGCGTCAGATAACGCACCTGCCCGGTCAACGTGGCCCGGCTCTCGCCCGAAAGCTCCATCGCCAGATCCTGCACGTCGAGCTCGGCCTCGAAGCTCGAACGGGCTCCGACCGTCAGGTCGAACAGGCAAGCGGAGAGCACGCCGTCGACGGTAGCCGTCGCATCGGTCAGCGTCAAGGCCCGCAGCGCATGGTAACGCACCGTAACGGAAGTCTGCCGCGGCCGATGCAGGTCGACCCGCTCGCGGATGCGGAGCGTTCCCTCGCGCACCTCGGCACGGAACTTCGTGTCGTCGTCGCCCTTCGTATCATAGAGAATCGAGGGCGCCTGGCCGGCAGGCACCTGTTCGAAACGGATCTCCACGGCCGCGTCGACCTCCACCCGGTCAAAAGGCGTGAGCCACTGGCTGCGGCCGGTACCGGCCGCAGAGTCCTCCTGCGCCTGGCCGGCCAAAGCCAAAAGAAGCGCCGCAGCGCTCAGAATCGTTCGTTTCATCGGATCGGAATCGGTTTACGGTGGCTAATTTACGAAGTTTATGGCAAAAATCTGTTTGCCGTGCGGGAGTTGTTTCGTACTTTTAACT
>JAIDKM010000361.1 GCA_029051915.1 Alistipes sp.
GGGGTTGACGGTCGAAGAACGCGAAGTGCCGGTCGAGGAGTTATCGACGTTCGAGGAGGTAGGCGCTTGCGGAACGGCGGCTGTTATTTCGCCGGTGTTGAAGATTTTCGACATGCAGACCAATGCGGTTTATGAATACGGAGAGCAGGTAGGGCCGACTTCCATGAAGCTCTACACCCTGCTGCAAGACATTCAATACGGTCGTGCGGAGGACAAACATGGCTGGTGTTCGGAGGTTCTGTGATTTCGGCTCCATGAATACGATCGGGCC
Organism: Alistipes sp.; assembly: GCA_029051915.1. Lineage (GTDB taxonomy): Bacteria > Bacteroidota > Bacteroidia > Bacteroidales > Rikenellaceae > Alistipes. Next base: position 272 of record JAIDKM010000361.1, read on the forward strand.
CCGCGAAGTAGCGGGGCCCGATTTTTTTGCTCCACGTGGAACAAAAATCCACTCAACACTCGTCGAGTCAAATAAACGCCCCAATGTTCCACGTGGAACACCCTGCGATTCTTTATCGAATGGGGTGTGTTCGTGTTTTTTTATTGAGGGGTTCCACGTGGAACCCCTCAATCCTACTACCCTATCGACCGAATTTCACCAGAAGTACGTTGACGTCCGCGGGCGAAACGCCGGGGATGCGAGATGCTTGACCGATGGTGGCGGGTCGGATGCGGCTCAGCTTCTGACGCGCTTCGATGGTCAGCGCATTCATCTGCGAAAAGTCGAAATTATCCGGAATAGCGATGTTTTCGAGCCGATGAAGTTTTTCGGCAAGAAGTTTTTCTCGCTCGATGTAGCCGCGATACTTGATCTGAATCTCCGCCTCCTCGATCGCTTCGGCAGTGATTCCTTGTGTCGCGATGAATTTGTCGAGTGCCGGCAGTACTTGTCGGAGCGATTCGAACGTTACGTTGTTGCGCATCAGGATGTCGCTGAGCTTCCGACCTTGCGTCAAAGGCTCCGAATCGACCGATTTTAAATAGGCGTTTATTTTGTCTGCTTTGATGCTCCGCTCACGGGCGAACGAAATAAGCGATTCTACAAGCGATTTTTTTTCGAGGAAATTCGCGTAGTTTTTACGCGTTACCAAGCCGATTTCGTGTCCCAGCGGAGTAAGTCGCAGGTCAGCATTGTCTTGTCGGAGCAGAATCCGATACTCGGCTCGCGAGGTGAACATGCGGTAGGGTTCGTCGACTCCTTTGGTAACGAGGTCGTCGATCAGTACGCCGATGTAGGCTTCGTCGCGTTTCAGGACGACGGGTTCCTCCCCTGTCAAAGCCCGATGCGCATTGATGCCGGCCATCAGACCTTGTGCCGCCGCTTCTTCGTAGCCGGTCGTGCCGTTGACTTGTCCGGCGAAGTAGAGACCGCTTACCAGTTTGGTTTCCAGCGAGTGATGCAGCTGCGTCGGCGGAAAATAGTCGTATTCGATCGCGTAGCCCGGACGGAAGATATGGACGTCCTCCAGTCCGCGGATCTTGTGCAGGGCTTCCAGCTGGGTCTCCCAAGGCAGCGACGACGAAAAGCCGTTCAGATAGTATTCGTTGGTCGTGCGTCCTTCGGGTTCCAGGAAGAGCTGGTGCTGCTCCTTGTCGGCGAAGGTGCGGAGCTTGTCTTCGATGCTCGGGCAGTAGCGCGGGCCGATGCCCTGGATCGTGCCGTTGAAAAGCGGCGAGCGGTCGAAGCCGCGCCGCAGAATGTCGTGTACCTCGGACGAGGTGTAGACCAGGAAGCAGGGCATCTGATCTTCGACCGGCCGGGTGTCGGCCGAGAAGGAGAACTTGGCCGGTCGAGCGTCGCCCTCCTGTAGTTCGAGCGCTTCGAAGTCGATGGTGCGGGCATCCAGCCGGGCCGGCGTGCCGGTCTTCATGCGGCCGGTCTCGAATCCTACGGCTACGAGACTCTGCGTGATGCCGTGCGATGCGGCGTCCCCTGCCCTGCCCCCTTCGGCGTGCGAGGTGCCGCAGTGCATCATGCCGTCGAGGAAGGTGCCCGCCGTCAGCACGACGGCCCGGCAGGCGAACTCCACGCCCATGCGGGTCAGGACACCGCGGACACGGGGTTTTTCACCGCTTGTGTCGAATAGCAGTTCGGTGGCGGCATCCTGCCAGATGTAGAGGTTCGGCGTGTTCTCCAGCGTGCGGCGCCACTCCTCCGAGAAGCGCGTTTTGTCGCACTGCGCACGGGGACTCCACATGGCGGCTCCTTTCGAGCGGTTGAGCATCCGGAACTGCACGGCCGTGAGGTCGGTGATGCGGCCCGTTTGTCCGCCGAGCGCATCTATTTCTCTGACTATCTGCCCTTTCGCTACTCCGCCGATAGCCGGGTTGCAGGACATCGCAGCCATCTTGGTCATGTCCATCGTCAGGAGCAGCGTTCGCGTGCCCAGCCGCGCGGCTGCCGCCGCCGCTTCGCATCCGGCGTGTCCGCCGCCGATGACTATAAGTTCGTATTCGAGCATCCTGTTTCGTTTCTTGCCCGGCCGATGCCGGGCGTTTCCGGGACAAAGATAGAGCATGGAAGCGAGAAAATCCGCAATTCGTCGTCCAAAAATTGCAGCTTCGGCGCCATCCTCGGTTCAAAGACGGATTCGCGGCGGAGGTTCGACAAAAGAAGCCGGAAAGCCGGGTCGAAGTCCGGTGCCGGATGCGGTTGGGCCGTTGTTCCGGGTAGGGGTAACAAATTGTAACCTGTTCGTGAAAAAAGCGGGCTCGGGAGAGGCTTTTTCCGAAAAATAATCGTATCTTTGCTTAATAACCGTAACTTCTTAAAACAGAACTTATCATGTACGGAAAGATTCGGGAGCATCTGCAGCGCGAACTGGCCGAGATCAAGGCGGCAGGGCTCTACAAAAACGAGCGCGTCATCGCGTCGCCCCAGCGGGCCGAGATCGAAGTGGCCGGCCGTAAGGTCTTGAATTTCTGCGCGAACAACTATCTCGGGCTGTCGGATAATCCGCGGCTCGTCGAGGCGGCCAAGCGGGCGATGGACAGCCGCGGCTACGGTATGTCGTCGGTGCGTTTCATCTGCGGCTGCCAGGACATCCACAAGGAGCTCGAAAAGGCCGTTTCCGATTATTTCGGTACCGAAGATACGATCCTCTATGCCGCCTGCTTCGATGCCAACGGCGGCGTCTTCGAGCCCCTCTTCACCGAGGAGGACGCCATCATCTCCGACGCCTTGAACCACGCGTCGATCATCGACGGCGTGCGCCTCTGCAAGGCCGTGCGTTATCGCTATGCCAACGCCGACATGGCCGAGCTGGAGGAGTGCTTGAAGAAGGCACAGGCGCAGCGTTTCCGCATCATCTGTACGGACGGCGTCTTCTCGATGGACGGCAATGCCGCGCCGCTCGACAAGATCTGCGAGCTGGCCGAGAAATACGATGCACTGGTAATGGTGGACGAGTGCCACTCCGCCGGCGTTCTGGGCAAGACGGGCCGCGGAATCACGGAGCTCTACGATCTGCGCGGCCAGGTCGACATTCTCACCGGCACGTTGGGCAAGGCGTTCGGCGGCGCCGTGGGCGGCTTCACGACGGGTCGCAAGGAGATCATCGACATGCTGCGCCAGCGTTCGCGCCCCTATCTCTTCTCCAACTCGCTGCCTCCCGCCGTGGTCGGCGCCGGCATCGAAATGTTCCGCATGCTCGGCGAGAGCGACGAACTCCACGACCGGCTCGTAGCCAACGTGGAGCACTTCCGCACGAAGATGATGGATGCCGGTTTCGATATCAAGCCTACGCAGTCGGCGATCTGCGCCGTGATGCTCTACGACGCCAAACTGTCGCAGGATTTCGCGGCCCGGCTGCAGGACGAAGGGGTCTTCGTTACCGGGTTCTACTACCCTGTCGTGCCCAAAGGTCAGGCCCGCATCCGCGTGCAGGTGTCGGCCGGCCATACTTTCGAGCAGCTCGACCGCTGCATCGCCGCTTTCGTGAAAGTGGGTAAAGAGTTGAATGTTATTAAATAAGCATATCCATGTCGAAAGCAAATCTGGACGCCATCGATCGCAGGATCCTCAAATATCTAATCAAGAACGCGCGCATGCCCTTTCTGGAGATCGCCCGCGAATGCGGTATTTCGGGTGCGGCGATCCATCAGCGGATCCGCAAGCTCCACGAGCAGGGGGTGATCTTGGGCAGCCGGCTGATCGTCGATCCCAAAACGATGGGTTTCGACGTCTGCGCCTACATCAGCATCACGCTCAAGGATCCGCAGCTGCTCAAGCCGACGGTCGAGAATCTCAAGGAGGTGCCCGAGATCGTCGAGTGCCATTTCGTTACCGGCAAGGGCAACATTCTGGTGAAACTCTACTGCGTGGACAACGAACACCTCATGCAGACGATTTTCGAGGGTATTCTGCGTATTCAGGGCATCGCGACGACCGAAACCACCATTTCGCTCGAAGAATCGTTCCAGCGGCAGGTAAATATCGATTTTATCGAGGAGTAACGCCAAGGTGCATTACGCGGCCTTGCGGCCGACCCGTTATCTCCGGATGCCCGAACTGGGGCGTCCGGAGATTTTTCGTGGGGTCTGTAGCGTACCGGAGAGGGTGATTTTATCGAATTACGATAAAAAATTTTTGATAATCGAAAATAAGTTTTTACATTTGCCGCAGGAGATCGCTCCCGCCGGGGCTTCCGGCGGAGTCCTCGTTTCGACGTCCGGATGACACATAGGCGTAATATTCATCAATCATATTTTCGAGACAATGGATTTATTGACTGTAGAACATGTAACCAAGCGTTATGCCCAGCATACGGCGCTGGACGACGTTTCGCTGGCCATTCCTCGCGGATCGGTCTACGGCTTGCTCGGCCCCAACGGCGCAGGCAAGACGACCTTGATCCGCATCATCAACCGCATCACGGCGCCCGACAGCGGCCGTGTGTTGTTCGGCGACCGGGAGATCGCACCCGAGGATGTCCGCCGCATCGGTTATCTGCCCGAGGAACGGGGGCTCTACAAGAAGATGAAGGTCGGCGAGCAGGCGCTTTTCTTCGCCCGGCTGAAAGGGCTCTCGCGTCGCGACGCCCTCGTCCGATTGAAGGTGTGGTTCGAGAAGTTCGGCATCCAGGACTGGTGGGACAAGAAGGTCGAGGAACTTTCGAAAGGCATGGCCCAAAAGGTGCAGTTCATCGTTACGGTGCTGCACGAGCCCGAGTTGCTGATCTTCGACGAGCCGTTTTCGGGTTTCGACCCCATCAACGCCAACCTGCTCAAGGAGGAGATCCTCGCTCTGCGGGACAAGGGCGCCACGATCATCTTCTCGACCCACAACATGTCGTCCGTCGAGGAGATCTGCGACCACATCACCTTGATAAACAAGTCGCATAACATCCTCTCGGGGCGTGTCGACGACATCCGCCGTCGCCACGGCTCCAACATCTTCGAGGTAGCCTACCGCGGCGAGGAGGAGTCCCTGCGCCGTGCGATCGAGGGTCGCTGCGAGATTCTCGACGGCGCCGAGGAGGAATCGGTCTACCGGACGCTCCGGCTTCGTGTTCCCGGCGAAAGCGAGGTGCGCGGCGTCATCGCGGCCGTCAACGAGGCCGTCGAGCTGCGGTCGTTCCGCGAGATCATCCCCTCGATGAACGACATCTTCATCCGCGCGGTCAACGGAACGCTCTGAAAAATCGTGCGATCATGAAAAAAACAGAAAAGAGCTTGCCGATGCTCTCCGGAGCCCTCCTTTTCGCCTGCGGTCTTGCCGGTCTGATTTGGCGCGCAGCGGCCGAAAGGGCAGCCGTCTCTTTGGTCTTGGTCATCATCTTCATGTCGGTCGGTGCCGTTCTGGTCGCATCGGCGCAGAATAAGCAGAATAAACAGTAAAATCACGAATCCATGTCCAACGTATCTCTTATCATACGGCGCGAATTCAACGAGCGCGTCCGCAAAAAATCGTTCATCATCACCACGTTGCTGATGCCCGTGCTGATGATCGCCCTGATGGTCGCTCCGGCCCTCATCATGGAGTTCTCGCGCGGCGACGAGAAGCGCATCGCCGTCATCGACGAAAGCGGTCTGGTGGCCCCCGGACTGCAGAGCGACGAGGAACTCGTCTTCGAGACTACCGACCTCTCGGTCGAGGAGGCCCGCCGCGAACTCGCCGATCGCTTCGGCGTCCTCTGCATCGGCAGCGACATCCTCACCAATCCCAATAACGTGAGGCTCTACGCCAATTCCACGACGTCGCTCATCGTCGAGAGCAACATCACGCGGCAGATCGCCCGGATCCTCGAAGCCGAGAAACTCAAGGGCTATCATATCGAGAACCTCGCGGAGATTCTCGACGAGGTGAAAACTTCGGTTTCGATGCAGACCTTCCGCAACGACAAGTCGCAGGAGGAGGATTCGCAGGCCCAGTCGTCGATCGTCTCCACGGCGCTGGGCTACATCCTGGGCTTCATTCTCTACATGTTCCTGCTGATCTACGGTTCGATGGTCATGCAGTCGGTCATCGAGGAGAAGAACAGCCGCGTGCTGGAGGTCATGGTCTCCTCGGTGCGGCCTTTCGACCTGATGCTGGGCAAGATCCTCGGCGTGGCGTTGATCGCCGTCGTGCAGGTGGCTATCTGGGGCGTGCTGATCTGCGTCGTCGGGGGCCTCGCGATGCCCCACCTGATCCCCGCCGAGATGATGGCCGGCGTGCAGTCGATCCAGGCCGGGACGCCCGATGCCGCTGCGGTCGCCGACTTCGATCCCGAACTGTTGCAGGCCGTCGCCGCCATGACCGACTTCGGTTATATCGTCAAGATCTTCGTCTGCCTGCTGCTCTTCGTCTTCGGGGGCTACCTCCTCTATTCGGCTATGTTCGCCGCCGTGGGTTCGGCCGTCGACAACGTGCAGGACGCCTCGCAGCTGCAGCTGCCCATCACCTTGCCGATCATCCTGGCACTGATGATGATGTTGGCCGTCATCAAGGATCCCGATTCGCAGCTGGCGTTCTGGTTCTCGATCGTTCCGTTCACCTCGCCCGTGGTGATGATGGCCCGCATTCCCTACGATATTCCGTGGTGGGAGATCCTCCTCTCGCTCGTCGTGCTCTACGTTTCGTTCGTCGGCATGGTGTGGCTCGCCTCGAAGATCTACCGCGTGGGCATCTTCATGTACGGCAAGAAGCCGACGCTCAAGGAGCTTTGCAAGTGGGTAAGATACAAGTATTGAATTTTTTCACTAAATTTGCAGCGATTCGCTTCCGAAGGCAAATTTTTCAATGAAATAAATTCAAAACCAAACCATCATGATTTCGATCGACAACTACGATTTCAAAGGCAAGCGCGCGCTTATCCGCGTGGATTTCAACGTGCCCCTCGACGACAAGGGTCAGGTTACCGACGACACCCGCATCCGGGCGGCCGTGCCGACCATCAAGAAAGTTTTGGCCGCAGGCGGTTCGGTGATCCTCATGTCGCACATGGGACGTCCCAAGAAGAACCCCGATCCCAAGTACTCGCTGGAGCAGATCGTGCCCGCCGTCGAGAAGAACCTCGGCGTGAAGGTCGCTTTCGCCGGCGACTGCATGGGCGACAAGGCCGCCGAAATGGCCAAGAATCTCAAGCCCGGCGAGGTGCTGCTGCTCGAAAACCTGCGTTTCTACGCCGAGGAGGAGGGCAAGCCCCGCGGTCTGGCCGAGGACGCCACCAAAGAGGAGAAGGACGCCGCCAAGAAAGCCCTGAAGGAGGGCCCGCAGAAGGAGTTCGTCAAGAAGCTCGCTTCGCTGGGCGACTGCTACATCAACGACGCGTTCGGTACGGCTCACCGCAAGCACGCTTCGACCTACCTGATCGCCAAGTACTTCCCCAACGACAAGATGTTCGGTTACCTGATGGAGAAGGAGGTCAAGGCCATCGCTGCCGTCATGGAGAACCCCGCACGCCCGTTCTGCGCCATCATCGGCGGTTCGAAGGTCTCGTCGAAGATCGGCGTCATCAAGGC